>NZ_JBICLK010000060.1:0-2140 GCF_043105275.1 Pseudomonas sp. TYF_14 | reverse complement strand
TTTCTTCGAGTAGGCGAGAGAACTCGTCGTACTTGAACTGCAGGCGGTTACCGTCCGGCAAGGTCAGGCCAACCATATTGCCGTGTTCGTCCAGTTCGATGGCGTAACGCTCGCCGCCATAGTCGCGGCTGGCGACCACGCGGTGGTCGGCGTTGTACTGCACTTCCAGCTCGCGGCCAAGTACGTCGGTGGCCCAGCTGGTGCGGCTATCGAGGTCGTAGCGGAAGTGGTAGTGCTCGCCGTCGCTGGTCCAGTGTTCGACCACGCGCGGCTTGTCGCCCAGGGTTTGCCAGCGGTAGTGGCAGCCCAGCCCCAGCGCGTTGCTGTGGGTCACCATCAGGCCGTCGGCGTAGCTGAAGCTGCGCACGGTGTCGCCGTTGCGGTTGATCACCGCGCTCAGCTGGCCGTGTTCGTCGTAGCGGTACTGTGTGAGCGTTTCAACGGCCTAGTTGTCGAATTATCGGCTAAAAGAGCAATCTCGCCTGACTGCTGCAGGACGTTCTATTCAGTGTGACTCGTTTACTGGAATGACTGAGGCTAACGCCTCAGCCCTCCGACGTTAAGTTATTAAAGATCCCAGCCACACTAAATCCACTTAGAAAGTATAGCGCCGAAGGTTGAATTAAATCCAGCATTCACTGACATTCACGCTAAAGCGCTAAAGCCAGTAAAAGCTTTCAGCCTTCAGTGCAACACCTCACACACTCACTGATCAACTTGATCCTCATGAATCAAGGACCCAATGAACTCATGAAATGAAAACGAAAGAACCCTTTGAGCATTGATGTGATTTAGATGCATATCAATATCGGGCTGAAAAATGTCCACCGCAAAATAAATCACCTTGCCCTCATTTTTATCAAGGCAAATAAAGTTACCCGCCTCATCTACGGCAAATGGCACCAAGTGTGCTGGCAAGACATTCCTGCTCACCATCAACCTGAAACAACCACCTATGTACTTAGTCTCATTCTTGTCTACAGCGCCATCACTAGCAATACTCTTAAAATCTTCAACTCTAATCGGCTCATAATTTTCGTCTTCCGCCCAAAATGCCCGATTAGGCTCACCCCCATTGAAGGTCAGGTATAGCGCCCTAAATTCCGCAGGAAATCTCATACCGATTTCAGACTCAAGTGCATCAATATCAAGCCCTGAAATAGCGACATCAGAATTGAAGAGTTTAAAATCATCCACCATATAGTCCTCAACAAGTTGTAGACGTTATTTTTTGTGGGCGCCCTTTCAGCCACCCCTTGTCCTGCGAGATAGCTACAGCTTCAGGTGTCCCGTAAGATCCAGAAGGCAAACCGAAATGCTTCTCGAATTGTGCCACCGACCCTGTATGGGGCAACGAAGCCTCGTGCGCGGCCTGAGTTACTAACTGCATTGTTCCCTTACCAGTTACAGGATCGAAATCATCCAAATGATGCCAAGTATATTTACCAATCGATTTGACCTGAGCCTTTGACAAACCAGCTTGCTTGTAAGCTTCAGTAAAGTCTCGACCTCGAGACCCTTGCATTTGAATAGATACGATATTTTTTTGGTTGCCGGTTACGGGGAACAACTCAGGCGAACCCTCAAAATTCACACTCTTGAAAGATAGCCCCCAAGGATCAATCCATGCAGTGGCATTAGGCGCATATTGGTAAAGATTTACACCGCCACCTAAACCCAATGGATCTTGAGTTACAAAGCGCCCAATATCCGACGCATAATAACGGAAGGTATTATAATGCAGCTCACTCTCAACGTCGAAGTATTGCCCTTGAAATCGAAGGTTCTGCTCGACTTCACTAATATCTAGCTGCTCTAGCATGCCCCACGAGCGGTACGTAGCTTGCCAAACGACTGCGCCATCGCTGTTCGTAAGCTCCAGCGGCGTGCCAATCTGGTCAGTATGGAAGTAATAGACCTTCTGCCCTTCCCCTTCCGCCTGGTCAACTCGCGCCAACGGCGCATAGCTACCCGGCTCGTACAGGTACAAGATGCTGTGCCCAGGAGTTTCCTCCCGCAGCATCCGCAAGCCTTGCCAGAGGAAGCGCTTCTGCTCTACCTCGCCATTCATTTCCGCCTGTTTGGCTATTCGCCTCCCCAAGCTGTCGTACCGGTACTCGCCTTGGCTATCCAGCTTGCC
>NZ_JBICLK010000005.1:0-13980 GCF_043105275.1 Pseudomonas sp. TYF_14 | reverse complement strand
GCCGGGGTCTGGAAGTCGACGCTGCCCTGGGTTTTGCCGGCTTCAACGGTAATCGTTTGGCCGTTGGACAGGGTCACGGTCACCGGCGTCTGGGCAGGGTTGTTCAGGGTCACGGTGTAAGTGATCACGCCGCCTTCGGTGACCGACGGGCTCGCCGTCAGGGTCGCGGTGGTGGTGTCGACCGAGTCGTTGATCGTGGTCTGAGCCGGGGTCGGATTCGGGGTCAGTTGCTCGAAATTACCGCCGGTGGCGTTCTCGATGGTGACGCTGACGGTCGAACCGTTGTTGTAGACGTCATTGGCCGGGGTCTGGAAATCGAAGCTGCCCTGGGTTTTGCCGGCTTCAACAGTGATGACCTGGCCGTTGGACAGGGTCACGATCACCGGCGTCTGGGCAGGGTTGCTCAGGGTCACGGTGTAGGTGATCACGCCACCTTCGGTCACGCTTGGCGAGGCGGTCAGGGTCGCAGTTGTAGTGTCGATTGTATCGGTCACTTGGGTAACCGCTGGCGTTTGCGGCAATGTCACCGTCAGCCCGCCACCACCGGTACTACCTGTCACGGTGGCCGAAATCTGGCCACCGTCGATGTAAGGTGTGTCGTTTGCCGGAACTGCGACGTTGACGCTACCACTGGTCTGCCCAGCCGGAATGACGATCACGGCACCGTTGGACAGAGTAATTACCAGGTTGGTGGTCGGCGCCTGACCAACGGTGGCGGTATAAACGATTACGCCACCCGCTTCACTGATAGAAGGGGTTGCGCCAAGCGTCAGCTCAGTAGCGACGGTGGTATCCGTCGGTGTGGTCACCAGGTTGTTGCCGTTAGTGTCCAGCAGGCCCACTTCTTGGTTATCGGGTACGCCCGCAAAGCCCAGCCCGTCAGTCGGGAAGCCAACCGTCGTGTCAACTCGGCCAGCCGTCTCTTCGAGCATCACGAAGCTGTGGCCACCGCCCAGCGCACCACCACCCGCTGATGACGGGCCAGCGGCGGTAGCTTCAAGCTCAGTAGTCGGGTCAACACCAGCAGCAATTGCCTGCTGCAACTCTTCCACCGAAGGCGCGGCCTGGGCTGCCGCCTGGCTCAGGTCGGTGCTACTGTCAGGCGCATCGGCGCTCCATTGGCTGTCACGTCCAAGATCGAGCAGTCGGCCATCAGCCAGCTCCAAAGTAACTGCGCCACCCGGACCGGTGAGCACTTCCTCACCGGCCAACAGGCGGTCACCTTCGATAAGTACACGCCGGATGCCCTCTGGGGATACCGCAATAACCTGGCCGACAATGCTTTTGACGATGGCTACAACGCTGCTCATTGGACTCTCCGTGTGACCCGATGGGGTACTTCCCTGCCAGAGCGGCGCTTGCTAGCCACTTCAGGCGGAACTATGTCGATGATCTCTTGACGTTTTTGACGTCAATATTCCGTCTATAACTTTTTGGAATTGCCTGAATGCCAAACTATTGACCTTATACATGCCATCCTAAACAATCGGCAATGTAATGTCACATTGATATTTGTACCTTAGCCAAGCGTTTCCTGAGGACAAATGTCTTACATCATCAAAAAGGTGTTAAGCCATCAGTCCTAGCACTTTTTCATACACCTCAGCAGCCGTAAATCATGCGGCGCGACCGACTTACTCGGCAATGTCAGCGTTACTGGCGTCAATATCCAGGTCACTGTCAATCGCCCGGACACTGATTGCCAAATAAGCACAAACCTTGCCGGAATGCGGCCAGGCAGAGGTCGATAGCCAGCCAGAGCCGGGGGCGCTTGCTCACCCGAGGCCCACCAGGCTTTCAACGCTGCGCGAGTCACAAGCAGCTATGTGTCGCAAATCAAAGAGATGACCGACGAGTGCGTGAATAATGGTATCCCGATCATTGAAAATCGCTTGCGGATATTGAATGCAAGAAGGCAAGAATCCGCACTCTATAGATGAATTTTGACTAACAAGCCACAGATATGCGCCAACAAACCAGCGCCTGTTTACTGACAGTGACTAAGCTGGAACCCAAAGCCCTTGCATGCCTTGGCTGAGTGGCAGGCTATGCTGCAACAAGCCGGATGATGGCTGGATCAAAAATGAAACAATCATTGCCCCGCTAAGTCTGGTGAAAATGAAGCACGTAGAATTGTTTACTCAACACCGATTCAAGGCGAACATTGGCCAGCTGCTCCAGCACCAGGGCGTGATAACCCTTATCAGCACAGCTTTGCAGCACCAAAGAATGCCAGGGTGAGCCGGCCTGACCTTAACGACGGCACACCCACCCCACCCACCACAAGGATGAAGAGAGCGCCGCGTGGAATCCGAAGTCAGTCGAGTCCAACTCAGCCACGATCCACGCAGTCAGCATGACGATCCCCTGCTGGATAGTCTGCTGAGCCTGTGTGTCCTGCACCAGAAGCCCGACAGCCGGGTCATGCTGACAACAGGCCTACCGCTACCCGCCCAGCGCCTGAGCCCTGAACTGCTGCCGCGCGCCGCGGCCCGGGCTGGCCTGCAGGGGCGCCTGCTTCAGCGAAAGCTGGAGCAGATCCCGAGTATCGCCATGCCGGCCATGCTGCTGCTCAAGGAGGGCCGCAGCGCCGTCCTGCTCGGCTGGGAGAACGATGACACCGCGCGCCTGCTACTCAGCGAGAGCGACGGTGGCGAGGTGCATGTCAGCCGCGAAGCCCTGCTAAGCGACTACAGCGGCCGCGTGTTCTTCGCGCAGCCGCAGCACAAGTTCGATGTCAACCACGGCAACCTCATCCCACGAGCGAAGTCGTGGTTCCGCGACACCCTGCTGCGCAGCAAGTGGTTGTATATCGACGCCATCGCCGCCAGCCTGGTGATCAACCTGATCGCCTTGGCCGCGCCGCTGTTCGTGATGAACGTGTATGACCGAGTGGTGCCAAACCAGGCCACCTCGACGCTCTGGGTACTGGCCATCGGTATCGCCGGCGCGTATATCTTCGACCTGATCCTCAAAGGCCTTCGCGGCCTGTGCCTGGACCTGGCCGGCAAGAAGACCGACCTGATCATCTCGGCAACGCTGTTTGAACGTATCGTCGGCATGTCGATGAAGTACCGGCCGGCGCGGGTAGGCAGCTTTGCCCAGAACATTCACGAGTTCCAGGGCCTGCGCGACTTCCTCGCCTCGCTGACCCTGACCAGCCTGATCGACCTGCCCTTTACCATCCTGATTTTGATCGTCATCGCCATCATTGGCGGGCACCTGGTGTGGATACCGATCATCGCTTTCCCGCTGGCTCTGGGCATCGGCTACGCCCTGCAACGGCCACTGATGGCGACCATGGAGCGGACCATGGCTTTGGCATCAGAGCGCCAGTCCAGCCTGATCGAAACCCTGGCGGGTCTGGATGCGGTAAAGGTCAACAACGCCGAAAGCGAACGCCAGTACATGTGGGAGCAAACCCTCGGCACCCTGAGCCGGCTGGAACTGCGCGTGAAAGTGCTGTCGAGCCTGGCGATGAACATCACCCTGCTGATCCAGCAACTGGCAGGCGTGGCAATGATCTGCGTCGGCGTGTACCTGATCATCGACGGCAACCTGAGCATGGGCGGCCTGGTGGCTTGCTACATGCTCAGCGGCCGCGCCCTCGGCCCGTTGGGCCAGCTCAACGGCCTGCTGGCCCGCTACCAGCAAGCCAAGGTGACCATGGTCTCCACCGACCACATGATGGATCTACCGCAAGAGCGCAACTTCGAAGAACGCCCGCTGAGCCGCAAGGTGCTGCAGGGCAGCGTCGAGTTCCGCGGGGTCGACTTCACTTATCCAAACCAGCAGAACCTGGCCCTGAAGAATATCAACCTGACCATCCGCCCTGGCGAGAAGGTCGGCATCATCGGCCGCAGCGGCTCCGGCAAGAGCTCGCTGGCCAAGCTCATCGTCGGCCTGTACGAGGCCGATGGTGGCTCGCTGCTGGTTGATGGCGTCGACATTCGCCAGATCGATGTCAGCGAACTGCGCCACAACATCGGCTACGTCCCCCAGGATATCCAGCTGCTGGCCGGCACCTTGCGTGACAACCTGGTCAGCGGCGCCCGCTACATCGAGGACGAATTGATCCTGCAGGCCGCTGAACTGGCGGGCGTACATGAATTCGCCCGGCTGCACCCCGACGGCTACGAGCTGCAAGTGGGTGAACGCGGGCAAAACCTGTCCGGCGGCCAGCGGCAGAACGTCGCCTTGGGCCGTGCGCTGCTGCTCAACCCGCAGATCCTGCTGCTGGACGAGCCGACCAGCGCCATGGACAACACCGGTGAAGAACGCCTCAAGCAGCGCCTGCAAGCGGTGGTGGAGGGCAAGACGGTACTGCTGGTCACGCACCGTGCCTCATTGCTGTCGCTGGTAGACCGGCTGATCGTGATCGATCGCGGGCAGATTGTCGCCGACGGCCCGAAAGCCGCGGTCATGGATGCACTGAAGAAGGGGCAGATCAGTGTTGCATAAGCTGGATATGGGGCAGTTCAAGGACGGCCTGCGGCGCTATTTCAAAGGCAGCGACTCGCTTGGCGGCCAGCCGCTGCCCGAGGTGAACAAGGCCCTGATCGAAGATGCACCGCGCGTGGTGCGGCTGACCATCTGGGGCGTGATCCTGTTCTTCGTGTTCTTGATTGTATGGGCCAGCGTCGCGCCCATCGACGAAGTTACGCGGGGTGAAGGCAAGGCCATTCCGTCTTCCAAGGTGCAGAAGATCCAGAACCTGGAGGGCGGCATCGTCGCCGAAATCTTCGCCAAGGAGGGGCAGATCGTCGAAGTGGGCCAGCCATTGCTGCGCCTGGATGAAACCCGCTTCGCCTCCAACGTTGGTGAAACCGAGGCTGACCGCCTGGCCATGGCCCTGCGAGTCGAACGTTTGAGTGCCGAGGTAGAGGACCGCCCGCTGATTATCGACGAAAAGCTGCGTAAAGCCGCGCCAAACCAGGCGGCCAGTGAGGAGTCGCTGTACCAGAGCCGGCGCCAGCAACTGCAGGACGAAATTGGCGGCCTGCAACAGCAGTTGGTCCAACGCCAGCAGGAGCTGCGCGAATACAGCTCCAAACGCACCCAGTACGCCAACAGCCTCGAGCTGCTGCGCAAGGAAATCAGCATGTCCGAACCGCTGGTGGCAACCGGCGCGATTTCCCAGGTTGAAGTACTGCGCCTGCGCCGTGCTGAAGTGGAAAACCGCGGTCAGCTGGACTCCACTGCGCTGGCGATCCCGCGCGCAGAGGCGGCCATACGCGAGGTGCAAAGCAAGATCGAAGAGACGCGTGGCAAGTTCCGAAGCGAAGCGCTGACCCAGCTGAACGAGGCACGCACCGAACTGAACAAGGCTACCGCCACCAGCAAGGCGCTGGACGACCGGGTGCACCGCACACTGGTCACCTCGCCCGTGCGCGGTATCGTCAAGCAACTGCTGGTGAACACCATTGGCGGGGTAATCCAGCCAGGCAGCGATATCATCGAAGTCGTGCCACTGGACGACACGCTGGTCATCGAGGCAAAGATCCTGCCCAAAGACATCGCCTTCCTGCACCCTGGCCAGGAAGCGACGGTCAAGTTCACCGCGTATGACTACACCATCTACGGTGGGCTCAAGGCCAAGCTGGAGCAGATTGGCGCCGACACCATTACCGATGAAGACAAGAAGACTACGTATTACCTGATCAAGCTGCGCACTGATCGCAGCCACCTGGGGACTGACGAGAAGCCACTGCTGATCATCCCGGGGATGGTGGCGACGGTGGACATCATGACAGGCAAGAAAACCATCATGAGCTACCTGCTCAAGCCGATCATGAAGGCGCGTTCGGAAGCGCTGCGCGAGCGGTGATAGCCAACCTGCAGGTTTCGCCATTGCTTTAGGAGCGGCCTCATGTCGCGACAGGGCTGTACAAGCAGCCCTGCAAATCGCTACGTGAACCTGGGGGCCGCTACGCGGCCCTTTTGCGGCTCTAGCCCACGCCTACAGCGGCACGCGGGAGGCCATTCAGCGCCAAGGCGCAGGCTCACCCACCAGTTGCCCCTGAATCCCGCCTACTCCCATCTCCAGCAACACCAACCGCTCCCCTTCCGTCTCGACTCGCTCGGCAATCAGCGGCAGGTCGATGCTATGCGCCGCACGCTGGATCGCTTCGATGAACAGCCGCTTGTGCTGCTCATGATCGATGTTGCGGATGTAACTGCCGTCAATCTTCAGGTACGCCAGGCCCAAATGCGCCAGGTTGCCAATCATGCTGAAGCGCCCACCGAAGCGTTGCAAAGCCAACCCGAAGCCAAGCCCATGCAGGCGCCGGGTGAGTTGCTCCAACGCTGCCTGCTCAGGCAACTGCTCCTCGCCAATTTCAAAAACCAGCCGCGGACCGAGCGCCGCATTCTGGCCCAGCAGCTCGAAAACGCGCTGAAGGGCCTTGGGGTCGGCCAGGGTGGCGGCGGACAGGTTCAACGCCAGCACTTGGTCATGCCCTCGCAGGTGCGCCAACACTTTCTCCAGCACCAGCACATCCAGCCGCGGCATCCAGCCGAAGCGCTCCAGCCAAGGCAGGAAGCGGCCCGCCGGCAAGGCCTCGCCCTGGCCATCGCGCAAACGCGAAATAACTTTGTGGTGCAGTACCCGTTGCGAGGAAGCGCACTCTATCACTGGCTGGAAGAACAACTGGAAATGCCCATTGATGAACGCTTGGTCGAGCCGTTCGTGCCAGGCATGCTGACTATCCGCAGCAACCGCAGCAACACCTTGCTCAAGGCATACCCAGCCCGGCGTTGGCTGGTTCTCAGCGCGGGCCAGAGCCTCGTCGGCCAGCTTCAGCAATGCCTGGGGTGAATCACCAGGGCTGAATGGCGCCAGGCCTATACAAGCCACCGGGTCGATATCACTGGCCCCCGTTTCGTGCAGGCTCTGCAACGTTGCCTCCAGAGCCTGGGCAAGGTGTACTGCCTCCTCATGCACCATGCCCGGTGCCAGCACTGCAAACTCGCCGCCGCGGCTGCGGGAAATGAGGTCGTTGGTTTCCGGGTAGCTGGCACAAGTACGACGCAGCTGTTCACCTACCGCTTGCAACAACTGGTCGGTACGCTGGCCGCCAAGGCGGGCGTTCAGGCCAGCCAGGCCCTGAACCCGCAGCAACAGCAGGTAACCGGCGCGCGCGTCTTCCAGGTTGCTTACCCGATTGTTCAGCTGCATTTCAAAATAGCGGCGGTTCGACAGCCCGGTCAGGCTGTCTTGGTAGGACTCCGCACGTAGCCGCTCACTGCGCTCGGCCTGTTCGGTGAACAGGGCTTTGAGTTTCTCGACCATCTGGTTCATCGCTTGCACCACGCGGCGAAGCTCCGGCGTGCGTGGCAACTCTGGCAGGCTGAGGAATTCGCGGCGGGCAATAGCGTGGGATTGCTCTACCATGTAGTCCAGCGGCCTCAACTGGCGGCGCAACAGCAAAGCACCGAGCACGGCACTGGCCGCACCGCACAACAGCAACCAACCCAGGCTGCCCAAGGCGCTTTGCCAAAGCTTGGCAATGGCGAACATCGGGTGGCTGATCACTTCAACGCGCGCGGCCTGCTGCCAGCCACGACTGACGATTGCATCGCCGCCGGCGGCCTCAAGGCCGATCAGGCGCACGAACCAAAGCGGCACACCGCCAGGGTCTGGCTCGGCGTGACGCTCCACCAGCACGGCATTGGAACCCAGGTCGACGACCTTGATGCTTGCATAGTAACCACTGTCGAAAATCGAGCTGACCATCAGCTCGACCATCGCTGGGTCGTCGATATTCGGCGTCAGCGAAAGCGCCAGTGCGGTGGCCGCATCCTGGGCGTGCGAGCGCAGCTGGTTGACGTATTGGCTGCGCGAGCTTTCCAGGCTGACCATGAAACTGCCACTGAAGGCGACCACCAGGAACAGGCAAATGGCCAACAGCAATTGTTTGAACAATGACATCTGTGCTCCTTCAGTAAACCGGCTCGGCCGGGAACCCTTCGGCCTGCATTTTCTTCAACAAATCCTGCCAGCGTGACAGCCGCTTGGTATCACCAACCTTCTTGTTCCCTGCGGCGCCCGTCAGCCACAACCCCTCACCATTGAAGGCGTACACCGGCAGCAGGTCGGTACGCTGGCTTGCCGGCTTTATGGCATCCATCAGACTGTCCAGCACCAAAGGCTGGGCCTGTGGGCTTGAATAATAGGTCAGGACCATGTGTGCCCGGTTCTGCCGCAGCGCCTTGACGTAGGTGATGCGCAGTTTTTCGCTGGGGATTCCCATGCGCCGTAGACTGAAATATTTGGCGATGGCGTAATCCTCGCAGTCCCCTGCACCTTTGATCAGTGCCTGCACAGGTGTGGCCCAGTAGTCGACCTCATGCCACAGATCGATATCCTCGACATACCGCAATTGCTGGTTGAAGAAGCGGTTGACCACTTGCAACCTTTCAAGCTCGGTACCCTGCTTCTGCGTGGCCATCAGGCTCTGCCAGGCATCGATGCGACCCTGCCCGGCACCTAGTGGGCCGTACAGAGCCTGCGACTTGCGGCTGATCTGGGAGAAATCCCAATCCGCGTGCAAGCCGCCCAGCAGAAGACTGCCCAGCAGCACGGCAAAGCCGACATATCGCACTACGGTTTTGAGCAACCAGGATATCGCCACTGCGAAGCCCTGTTCAGACCAGTCGAAAGCAGCGATGGTGGGGCTTGCCACCGCAAAAGACAATGGCACCCTGCAATCACGCACCCGGCTGTCAGCCCGCCTATACTTTCTGCTTACATCTTTCTATAGGCAGCTTCCTTTGACGTGCGACTTCCTCCACCATAGCCGCGCTTTTGGGGCGCCCGTACCAGTGTGGGTGCAGGTTTGACACCCTCACAAGCTGTTACTAGTGTCATTGGATCCAATACAGTCATCGTTGAGGCAGGCGTCGCGTGGCCAAGAAAATCAAATTGAGCAATGTGCTGGCCAGCGAGCAGTTGCCGCCGCATCAGGCCCGTGCCGTGATCGAAGAACGCCTGCGCAGCGCCATTCTCGATGGTCGCTTGCCCCCTGGTACTGCCGTTCGCCAACAAGAGCTCGCCACCCTGTACGGCGTCAGTCGCATGCCCGTGCGCGAAGCCCTGCGCCAGCTCGAAGCGCAATCCCTGTTGAAAGTGGAGATGCACAAGGGCGCCGTCGTTGCACCGCTGATCGGCGAGGATGCAGTGGACACCTATGCCCTTCGCGTATTGCTCGAGAGCGAGGCGCTGCGCCAGTCTATCCCGCTGCTTGATGCCAGCGACATCGCCAGCGCCCGCGGGTATATCCAGCAACTGGAGAACGAGACCAGCCACACCGAAATTGGCCGCCTCAACCGCCTGCTCCACATGGCGCTGTACAGCAAGGCGCCGAACAAGAAACTACTGCGCCTTATCGAGAACGAACTGAACGAGGAAGAACGCTTCCTGCGCTTCCATCTTTCGTCCATGGGCCTGGGCAAGCTCACTCAGGACGATCACAACGCACTGGTAGATGCAGCCAGCGACAAGCTGGTGGACGAAGCGGTAGCGGTGCTGGAACGGCACCTCAATGGCGGGGCGCGGGTGATCCGCAATTACCTGGATACGCAATTGGGGCGTTAGCCCATTACCGGCTTTACGCGTTAACTGATGGGTTGCAAATTAATCTTGCTCCGCCAACAATGAGACTAATTATCATTAACGTCCATTGATGCCGGCGCCCTCCTCCATGCCCAGCAACGATTCCGTGCAAACGCTCTACAGTGACCACCACGGCTGGTTGCATACCTGGCTGCGCAGCAAGCTCGGCAACGCAGCCGATGCGGCTGACCTCGCCCAGGATACCTTCGTCCGCTTGCTACAGCGTCGTGAACAATTGCAGCTGAATGCTCCCAGGGCCTTCCTGCGCACGGTAGCGCGTGGGCTGGTGATCGATCATTGGCGCCGCGAGGAACTGCACAGGGCCTACCTGGAGGCTTTGGCCCATGTGCCGGAAGCACTGGCCCCCTCAGTCGAGACCCGCGAGCTGCTGCTGGAATTGCTTGAGCATATTGCACGCATGCTCGACGGCCTCAAACCCAAGGTCCGTCGCGCATTCCTGCTGGCTCAATGCGAGGGGCTGAAGCATCAGGCCATCGCCGAACAGATGGGGATCTCCGTGCGCACCGTTGAGCGCTACATCGCCGATGCGCTCTATCACTGCTACGTGCTGCGCTATGAAGACGACTGCTGAATCCATGACCGTCGCACGCCCTGATACAAAAACGGTCAGGCAGGCCATTCAGTGGATGCTGCGGCTGCGTGAAAGCGGGCACGATCCAGCTCTGCAACAACAGTGCGCGCATTGGCGCAGCAGCCACCACGAAAACGAACAGGCCTGGCAGCGTGTGGTTCACCTTCATCAGGACCTTGACCTGCGCGCTATTCCCGGTGCCGGGCTGGCATTGCAGACACTGGAAACCAGCCAGCAGCGCCTGCGCCGCCGACAGGCGCTGAAGCTGCTTGGCGGCGTTGTCATGGCAGGATCTGCGAGCTGGCTGGCCAAAGACCTCGATACTGTGAGTGCCTGGACGTCAGACTATGCCACCGGCACGGGCGAGCGACGCGTCTTCACCCTGCCCGATGGCTCGCTGATGCAACTCAATACCTGCAGTGCCGTGGACCTGGCCTTCCATGATCAACAGCGTCTGGTCCGCCTGAAGCTTGGGGAATTGATGATCAACTGCAACCCCCGGCATCCCCTGCTGGTAGAAACCCGCGACGCGCTGCTGGAAGGCTTCGAAGGACGCTTTGTGGCCTATCAGGATAGCGACTGCACACGTGTCAGCGTCAGCCACGGCAAAGTGGCGATACACCGGCCTGGTACTGGCCAACTTCAGTGGATCGAAGGTGGCCAGAACTGGCGCCTGGATGCTCAAGGTGCGCACCGGCTCGCGCACATGGACATGGATGCGATGGCCTGGACTGAAGGGTTGATCGTCACTCAGGACATGCGCCTCTCCAACTTCCTCGCGCAGGTCAGCCGCTATCGCCATGGTTACCTGGGCTGCAGCAATGAGATTGCCGACCTGCGCCTGTCGGGGGTGTTCCGCCTCGAAGACCCGGAGCAACTGCTTCGGCTGCTACCGCAGACGTTGCCCGTACGACTTCGTCGGCGTACACGCTGGTGGGTGCATGTAGAGAGCATCACCTGATAAGGCGTTATCGATTTCTGGCGGGTTTTGAATCCAGGTCCGGCTAGGACAGTAAGCAACACTTTCTGCCCTCGACACTTTAACGGACCCTTCATGTCTACCAACCCAGTGTTAACCCACACTTTCAGCCCGAATGATTTTCGTCCAGTCCTGCAATCAGCTCACTTGCGCCATGCCATCCGGGCTGTTCTGTTTGGTACCGCCCTGGGCCTGGCAACTGTTCCGCAACTTTCCGTTGCGGCCGACACAGCCGAAGTGAGCCAACACTATGCAATACCAGCAGGCCAACTGACCGACGTGCTCAACACAATCGCTCGCCAGGCCGGGATCACCCTATCGAGCACGCCTCAGCTGACCGATGGCCTGCATTCCAACGGACTGCAGGGGCAGTACACAGCCGATCAGGCGCTGCGCCAGTTGCTGAATGGCAGCGGACTGGAAGCCGTCAGCCAGGGAGGACGTAACTATGTGCTGCAGGCACAGCGTCAGAACGCCGCCCTGGCATTGCCAGACACCGACATCCGTAGTTTCTCCCTCGGCAACGCACTGGGCAGCATGGAGGGTTACAACGCCACGCACAGCCAGGTGGCGACCAAGACCAGCATGCCCTTGGTGGAGACATCCCAATCGGTCTCGGTGGTTACTCGCCAGCAAATGGATGATCAGGGCTCTCAGACCGTTGCCCAAGCCATGCGCTACACGCCTGGAGTACTGACCAACCCGTACGGTGCCACTCATCGCTATGACTATGTAGCCATGCGCGGCTTCAACGACGGTTCGGTGGACAACATCTACGTCGATGGGCTCAAGTCAATGGGAGACAACGGCACCTACAGCACCATGCAGGTAGACCCATACTTCCTTGAGCGCATCGACATTCTCAAGGGACCATCTTCGGTACTGTACGGGCGAAGCTCGCCGGGTGGCCTGGTAGCCCTGACCACCAAGAAGCCACTCTTTGCCCCTTACCATCAGGTTCAGGCCACGGTAGGTACTCAGGGCCAGCGTGGCGTGGGCTTCGACTTCAGTGGTCCTGTGGATGACGACAAACGCATTGCGTATCGCCTGACGGGTTTGGCGGACGCTTCCGACACTCAGTTCGACCACAACAAGGAAGAACGTTACGCCATCGCCCCTGCTATCAGTGTCGACTTCACCGAAAACACCTCACTCACGCTGCAGGCCTATTTGCAGCACGACCCTAACGGTGGGTACCACGGCGGCAACCCTGCAGACGGCATGCTGCACAAACGCAACGGTTTTCGCCTGTCAGACCATTTCTTCGAAGGCGAGCCGAGCATCGACAACTACGAGCGCACGCAGCAATCCTTCAGTTACCAGTTTGAGCACCGCTTCAATGATGTTTTCACCGCGCGGCAGAACTTCCGTTATCAGGATTCCGACGTGTCGATGGACCAGGTGTACGCCGCCGGCTGGGCAGATGTTGACAGCAACATGCTAAACCGCGCCTATACCGGCGGCGACGAGCGTCTGCATTCATACATCATTGATAACATGCTGCAGGCAGAGTTTTTTACTGGGGCAGCCAAGCACACCCTGCTCTTGGGGGCTGACTACCAGCGGCGCAAAGCCGACGTGACATGGCGTTATGGCACCGTCGACCCGCTGGATGCTGGCAATCCGCAGTACGGCAATGGCAACCTTCAGGTACTGGGCGAGAACCGCTACCAGCGGCGTTTGCAACAAACGGGCGTGTACCTGCAGGATCTGGTGGAGCTGGACCAGTGGCGCTTTTCCTTGGGACTGCGCCAGGACTGGGTGAAGGTGTCCGAAGAGAACCGTGACAGCGACAGCAAGGTCAGTGATCAACGCTCCAGGTTCACCTCCCGGGCTGGAGTGCTCTACCTGTTCGAGAACGGCATTGCGCCCTACATCAGCTACTCGGAGTCGTTCAACCCGAACACCGTGTCCGACCAGCAAGGCCGGCCGCTGGCGCCGACGGAGGGCACTCAGTGGGAAGCCGGCATCAAATATCAGCCACCAGGGAGCGACAACCTGTTCACCGCATCGGTGTTCCGCATCGAGCAGGAGAATTTGGCGTCTAAACAGCCTGACGAAGACTTCTACCGCCCTGTCGGTGAAGTCCGCTCGCAAGGGCTGGAGCTGGAGGCCCATGTGCAACTGACCGACAGCCTCAAACTGCTGGGTGGCTATACCTTCACCGATATCGAGTATTCGAAGTCAATGCCGAGCCTTGTGTCGGGCGACTTGGACAACAAGGGTAATTCGCCGACTCAGGCGCCGAAACAGATGCTCTCGCTGTGGGCCGACTATAACTTCCGCCAGGGGGCACTGGATGGCCTGCGGCTGGGCGGTGGGGTGCGATATGTGGGGTACAGCTGGGTCGATGCGGAAAACAGCATGAAGGTGCCTTCCTACACCCTGTTCGACGCCTCGATCGGCTATGACCTGGGCAAGCTCGGCCTGACGGGTGTGGATGTGCGCTTGAACGCCAACAACCTTACCAATGAAAGCTACATCACCTCATGTGCCAGCCTGAACTACTGCTACATGGGTGAAGAGCGCAATGTGAGCGCCACGGTCAGCTATCAGTTCTAACCGATATTGAAACCCGGAAAAGACAAAGCCCCTGTCTGCATCGCAGACAGGGGCTTTGGGTTTGAATCTTGACGATGACCTACTCTCACATGGGGAAACCCCACACTACCATCGGCGATGCATCGTTTCACTGCTGAGTTCGGGATGGGATCAGGTGGTTCCAATGCTCTATGGTCGTCAAGAAATTCTGTGTGCTGGCCCGTCCCTAGGACGTGCCTGCGAATCTCTGTAGTT
>NZ_JBICLK010000059.1:0-652 GCF_043105275.1 Pseudomonas sp. TYF_14 | reverse complement strand
CGCTTTTTTGCAGGCTGTTGTAGGCCGTCTTGAGCGATAAGATGTTGAACCACAGCATCCCCGCGTTTAAACCACCACCACCGCCGGAGGTGAGCAACCCAAGGAAGTTGGGTTTCACGCGCGCAGTGGTGGTCAGCTCGATAGACACCGTGCGGCTACCCGAGATGCGCAACGCTTTCATCTCCTCAACCTGCGCCATGCCGCTCTTCAAATACCGTTGCACCTCCTGGCTAAAGGGATTTTCCGTAATGGCCTGCTCGGTGATTCGATAGCGCGCCGCCAGCAACCCCAGCGCTTTCTCGGCATTCGCCTCGTGCGCTGCCAACTGCACCTGCCGCCTCAGGCCATGGCTGGCATCCCATCGGGTCTGCCCGCGCAGTCGCTTGAGCACCACGGCATTGACCGACTGGGCGGTGAGGTCGGTGATGTCAGCCATGGCCGGGAAGCGACCGGCCAGCCCTTCGATCACGTTGTCGCTGGCGCCGAACAGGGAGCCGATCGAGTCCGCCTTGTCCTTGAACGGGTTGAACGGCGCCAAGGCGGTGTAAAGCGGGCTGTCGTGCTGGTCCAGCCATTGCTCCAGGCGTTTGAAACGCCGGTCATGATCTTCGGTGCCGGGTGTCGGCTGGCCCATCGGGTGAATCAGCAACGC
>NZ_JBICLK010000058.1:0-43836 GCF_043105275.1 Pseudomonas sp. TYF_14 | reverse complement strand
AGGCCTGATACATAGATGCAACCGGGTTCCTATGTTCAAAAAGCAGCTAGACAGTGTGGGCGAGTCCATACATAGGAGCGGGTTTACCCGCGAAGCGGCCAGCCCAGCAGAAACACAAATGAAAACGCCACCTCAGCAGGTGGCGTTTTCTGTTTTACCGACCGACGATCAATAATCGTCCTTGTCGAACCGCCGCGCCTCACGCTGCAGCTGGTACACGAAACTCTCGATCTTGCGCTGCGCCTGCCCGCTCAGGTTGTGGAAACGCACGCCGGCAAAGGTGGTGTTGATGCGCTCTTCATAGTGCAGATGACGCAGCTCGACCATGGTGTCCACCAGGCCCAGTGGGTTGCCCGCCTTGAAGCGCTCATACACCTGGCCCAGTTGCAAGCGGTCTTCGACATTGCCTTCGAAGCGCAGTTTGCAGCCGGTGGCCGAGATATCCAGCAGCTTGCCTCGCATGGCGCCGTTGCCCTTGAGGTGAGCACCGTCAAGGATGATGTCGACCAGCTGCGATAGCTTCAGCGCGGCGCGGAAGGCGTTGCGGCGCTGGTGGTAGGTCACCTCTTGCGGCAGGGGGCCGCTGTAGCAGCGGTGGCCGTCGACTTCGCTGATTTTCAGCGCGTGATCGCATTCCCAGGCGATGCGTACACCATCGTGGAAGCCTTCGACACGGAAGTGCTCGCCGTTCTCGATGAATTTCTCGCCGTCACGGGGGATCATCTCATCCAGTGCCAGGGTGTTGCTTTCGCGGTCCACGTGCACCACATAGCTTTGGAAGCGATGGCTGCGGTCGTGGAAGGTGATGATCAGGGGGTCGTGGCTTTCCTGCAGCTGCCGCAAGTTGGCCGCAATCTCCAAGGGGGTGCTCAACACCTTGGGTGGTTGCGGGGCATCGGATTCATTGAACACAGCTTATTGTTCTCCAGGCAAAAGCGACACACGCAAGTAACGGCATTTTGCCACTATGTTCTGTGCCTTGATAGAAAAAATCACACTTGGCTGAGCGCGCGCGGCTTGGCCAGCGGCGAGGTGCTGCCACGGCTGTCGTAGAGCGAAGGCGAATCGCCGCCCTGAAGGATGCGGATCTGGTTGTTGGTGACGTGTTGCTGCACCTGGATGATCCGGCCATTGGTCTGGTTGACCTGCTGGCAGTCGTCCATCAGTTGCGACAACATGTCGAGCCGCTGCAGCATCACATCACCATGGGGTGACTGCGCAGCTACAGCCTGCACACCGATGCGGTCGGCACTCAGGCCCAGGCTGCCGAGCAATTGGCTGCGGCGCTGGCCGTGCTGCTCGAGCAAGATGATCAACGACTGCTTGCGCGCCAGGATTTGCTCCAGCAGCGGCATGTCGCGGCCATGCAGGGCGATTGCTTCCTTGTGCAGAAGGTCGAGCAATTCCTGCATCGGGGCAATGTCATCTTCGATCAGTTGCAGCAAGGTGGTGTCGTGCATGGCTAACTCTTGGCTTTTCTGGCGTCCGTGAAGTCAGCGCGCCGTACGGTCAGCGCTGGGCTTCGAAATCAAGCAGTTTGCTGGCGACCCGGCCGGCATCGACCTGGTAGCTGCCGTCGGCGATCGCCTGCTTCAACTGGGCCACACGGGCGCTGTTGACCACGGGCTCGTCGCGCAGCTTGTCGCTGATCTTCTGCAACTGCTGTGCCTCTTGGCTGAGGTGTACCGCCTCTCCGCTGGCGCTGGTGTCTTTCACCGCTTCCTGGCTGGCTGCCGGTTTTTCGGCGCTGCCGGACGCGGTGTTGCCGCGCACGCCGCCCGTGACGGACGGAGAGTTATTCAAACGACTGAAGTCGATGACCATGATCAGAAACCTCTGGGTATTTGGACGCTTGCCTTGTTTTCGGCCAACCCGATATAAACTTTAGGCACAAATGCATTGCCGCCTGTCGGCAAGCCCGCGAACCCGTGTTCTGACACAGTTTAGGAAAAGCGGTTCCTCACTGCCAGCGCAATCTGGTGGCTGGCCTACATACTGACCTCGACCTGGCCCGGGCCGGTCACCCTGGCCTTGACCACGCGTTTGGAATTGAGGTTGCGTACCCGAATCTGCTCGCTCAGGCCGCCCTTGCTCAGGGCTTCGCCCGGCATGCGCACACTCAGGCTGCCACTGCGGGCAATGATCACCACCTGGTCACCCTTGCGCACCACCTCGGCCTGTTCCAGATGTTGCGGGGTGAGCACCTGGTCGATCACCGTGGGGCGCAGCATCTTCATGCCCACCGCCTGGTCCAGCTCGGTCAGAAAGCCCTGGCCCAGGGTGCCGACATCGCGCTCGCGCAGGGCCACGTCACCTTCGCCGACCGTGTTGTCGCGCTTGAGCGGGCGGGTCACCACCACCACGTCGCGGAAAACTCGCACGGTGGCCGGCACGAATACCGTCCACGGTGCTGCGCCGTTGCAGCGTATCCGTACCGTCACCCGGCCCAGCGGCTGGGCCGGGCTTTCCAGTGAGGCGTCCAGCTGCTGGCTGCACAACGGCATGCGCAGGCGTGGGTCCAACGGGTTGACCTGGATTTCATAGCGGCCGGCAGTCTGGGTGGTGGACAGATAATCTTCAACGGTGAATTCAAGAAACCCTTGGGTGACACCGATAAGCTGTTCAGGCAAGGTGAACGCGTTCGCCACCGTGCGAACGCCGGGCATCAGCAGGCACAGCGTGGCCAGCGGGCCAGTCAGCAGGCGTGTCAATCGTCGGGAAAATGTCGTTTTCGTGTGCATGACACTCAAAAAAGCAAAGCCCGTGCCGACTCGCTACCTGAGTTGCAACGAAAGGCTGAAACGTTAAGGAGTCTGGCATGGCGGGTGTTATGGATTCGGTCAACCAGCGCACGCAGCTGGTGGGGCAGAATCGCCTGGAATTGCTGCTGTTCCGCCTCAATGGCGAACAGCTTTACGGCATCAATGTGTTCAAGGTCAGGGAAGTACTGCAATGCCCTGCGCTGACCCTGCTGCCCAAGGCGCACCCTGTGGTGCGTGGCGTTGCCAATATTCGCGGGGCGACCATCCCGATCCTCGACTTGTCGATGGCCACCGGGTTGCGGCCGTTGCAGGAAGACACACGCAACAGCTTCGTGATCATCACCGAGTACAACACCAAGACCCAAGGCTTCCTGGTGCATTCGGTGGAGCGCATCGTCAACATGAACTGGGAAGAGATCCATCCGCCACCCAAGGGTACCGGCCGTGATCACTACCTGACCGCTGTCACCCGGGTGGACAACCGCATGGTCGAGATCATCGACGTGGAGAAGGTGCTGGCCGAAGTGTCGCCGTCGTCCGAGTCGGTATCGGCCGGTGTGATAGATGCAGAAGTGCAGGACAAGGCGGTGTTGATGCGGGTCCTGACCGTCGACGATTCGTCGGTTGCGCGCAAGCAGGTCAGCCGTTGCCTGCAGACCGTAGGGGTCGAGGTAGTGGCGCTTAATGATGGCCGTCAGGCGCTGAACTACCTGCGTCAGCTGGTGGATGAGGGCAAAAAGCCGGAAGAAGAGTTCCTGATGATGATCTCGGACATTGAAATGCCGGAAATGGACGGTTATACGCTAACCGCAGAGATTCGCAGCGATCCGCGCATGCAAAAATTGCACATCTGCCTGCATACTTCGCTTTCCGGGGTGTTCAACCAGGCAATGGTCAAGAAGGTCGGTGCCGATGACTTCCTGGCCAAGTTCAAACCGGACGACCTGGCCCAGCGGGTGGTCGACCGGATCAAGGCAGCGCATTGAAGCAGCCGGGGGCATGCCCTCCGGCACCAGTGATTGAAAAGAGGCGGCAGTAGTGTCTACGGGTAATTTGGATTTCGAACAGTTCCGGGTCTTCCTGGAGAAAGCCTGTGGCATCCTGCTGGGCGAGAATAAGCAGTACCTGGTTTCCAGCCGTCTCAACAAGCTGATGGAACAACAGGGCATCAAGAGCCTGGGTGAGCTGGTGCAGCGCATTCAGGCCCAGCCGCGCGGCGGTTTGCGCGAGCAGGTGGTCGATGCCATGACCACCAACGAGACCCTGTGGTTTCGCGACACCTACCCGTTCGAGGTGTTGAAGAACAAGGTGATCCCCGAGTTCATCCGCAACAACCCCGGCCAGCGCCTGCGCATGTGGTCGGCGGCCTGTTCGTCGGGGCAGGAGCCGTATTCCATTTCAATGGCGATCGACGAGTTCGAGCGCAGCAACCTCGGCCAGTTGAAGATGGGGGCGCAGATCGTCGCCACCGATCTCTCCGGCACCATGCTGACCAACTGCAAGACCGGCGAATACGACAGCCTGGCGATTGCCCGCGGCCTGTCCCAGGAACGCCTGCAGCGCTACTTCGATCCAAAGGGGCCGGGGCGTTGGGCGGTCAAGCCGGCGATTCGCAGCCGTGTCGAGTTCCGCTCGTTCAACCTGCTCGACAGCTATGCCAGTCTGGGCAAGTTCGACATCGTGTTTTGTCGCAATGTGCTGATCTATTTCTCGGCGCAGGTGAAGAAGGACATCCTGCTGCGCATTCACAGTACCCTCAAGCCCGGTGGCTACCTGTTCCTCGGCGCCTCGGAAGCGCTGAACGGCTTGCCGGACCATTACCAGATGGTGCAGTGCAGCCCGGGGATCATCTACCAGGCCAAGTAAGCACGAAGGCCGGTATCGAGAGATGCCGGCCTTTTTGTATGCCTATCCGCTGTTCCTGCCGAGCTCCCCGTAGGAGCGGGTTTACCCGCGAAGAGGCCGGCCCAGGAAAACACTGACGTCAATTTTTTGTTTTGCCGCTTTTGCCGCCCATCAATTGCCGCTTTTGTCACCTCAGGCGGAAGGCCTTTGCCGCTTTTCTGGCATCAATCTGACAGTACCGCGCCGCAAAACCCCATAAATACGGGCTTTCCAGTGGTTGGCACAGCCCTTGCTATACCTTGCTCAACGAAATTCCGGTCAACCTCTGAAGGTTTCCCTGACATGAGCATCAGCTTCGACAAGGCGCTTGGTATTCACGAAAAGGCACTGGGCTTCCGCGCCCAGCGCGCTGAAGTGCTGGCCAACAACATCGCCAACGCCGACACGCCCAACTACAAGGCCCGTGACATGGACTTCGCCTCGGTGCTCGCAGCCGAAAGCGACAAGCAGCAGAGCGGCGGCCGCTTCAACCTTGACCGGACCAACAGCCGGCACATCGAAGCTGAGGGCCTGGCCATGGCCGATGAAACCCTCAAGTACCGCACGCCGCTGCAGCCGTCGATCGACCAGAACACCGTGGATGCGCAGATCGAGCAATCGAACTACACGGAAAACGCGATTGGCTTCCAGGCCAGCTTCACCTTGCTCAACAATAAATTCAAAGGGCTGGTTTCCGCCCTGCGGGGAGAATGACCATGTCCCTTTCCAGTGTCTTCAACATTGCCGGTAGCGGCATGAGCGCACAGAACACGCGTCTGAACACCGTGGCGTCCAACATCGCCAACGCCGAGACCGTGTCTTCGAGCATCGACCAGACGTACCGCGCCCGCCACCCGGTGTTCGCCACCACCTTCCAGAATGCGCAGGCCGGTAGCAGCCAGTCGCTGTTCGAAGACCAGGGCGAGGCAGGGCAGGGCGTGCAGGTAAAAGGCATCGTCGAAGACCAGAGCACCCTTGAAGCACGCTACGAGCCGAACCACCCGGCGGCGAACAAGGACGGCTACGTCTACTACCCGAACGTCAATGTGGTCGAGGAGATGGCTGACATGATCTCCGCCAGCCGCGCGTTTCAGACCAACGCTGAACTGATGAACACGGCCAAGAACATGATGCAGAAAGTGCTGACCCTGGGGCAGTGATAGGAAGCCGACATGACCACCACCAATTCCACTACAGACGTCGGCAGCGCATACCTGACCTCGCTGCAGAAGCAGACGTCCAAGACTGACAGCTCTACCGGCGCCGCCGGCAGCGCGCTGGGCAAGGACGCGTTCCTGCAGTTGCTGGTCACCCAGATGCAGAACCAGAACCCGCTCGACCCGCAGGAAAACGGCGAGTTCGTGGCCCAGTTGGCGCAGTTCAGCAGCCTGGAAAGCATGCAGTCGCTGAACGACGCTGTGACCTACATCGCGGCCGGGCTGCAATCTTCCCAGGCCTTGCAGGCCTCCTCGCTGGTCGGGCGCAATGTCATTGTCCAGACCGACAAGGCTGTGGTCGATACCAGCAAGGACATGAAGGGCTCGGTCAACCTGACGTCGTCCAGTACCTCCACCTCGGTGGGGATCTACGACAAGGACGACAAGCTGGTGCGCACCATCGAACTCGGTACCCAGAAGTCTGGCAGCATCGACTTTACCTGGGATGGCCTGAACGATGACGGTGAAGTCGCGGCCGCCGGGACCTACACCTTCAAGGCCACCGCCTCGATCGATGGCAAGGCCACGGCCATGACCACCAACCTACCGGCCTCGGTTACCAGTGTGACCATGGGTAGCAACGGTTCGGAGATGACGCTCAACCTGGCCGGGCTGGGCAGTGTTGCGCTTTCCAAAATCCAAAGCATCGGCATCTAGGGCCTGAGCAAAACGACAGGAGTTACACATGTCTTTCAATATCGGCCTTAGCGGCCTCTATGCAGCAAACAAGGCCCTGAACGTTACCGGCAACAACATTGCCAACGTTGCCACCACCGGCTTCAAGTCGTCGCGTGCCGAGTTCGCCGACCAGTACTCCAACTCCATCCGCGGCACCAGCGCGGGCAAGACCGTGATCGGCACCGGGGTAAAGACTGCCGCGGTGTCGCAGCTGTTCACGCCAGGCAATATCAACGCCACCGGCCAGGCGCTGGACATGGCTATCGATGGCAACGGCTTCTTTGCCCTGAACGACAACGGCTCGAAGATCTACACCCGTGCGGGCGCTTTCTACAGCGACAAGGCCGGTTATGTGGTGAATGCTTCGGGTGCCAACCTGCAGGGTTATGCGGTCGGCGAGGACGGCAAGATCATCCAGGGCATCCTGACTGACCTGCAGATCGATACTTCCAACCTGACGCCGAAGCCGACCAGCCTCATCACCGAGAAGATCAACCTGAACTCGGCTGCGACCTCCCCGTCGGTGACGCCCTTCGATCCCACCAATGCCAGTTCCTACAACTTCACGTTCAATACCCCGGTGTTCGACAGCCAGGGTAATGAACACCAGATGAACCAGTACTTCATCAAGGACGACGCGACCAATACCTGGTCCATGCACACCACTATCGATGGCCGCAACCCGGCCAATCCGGCCTCCACCACGCCGCTGGTCAACGCCGTGCCGTTCAAGTCCGATGGTACGCTGGACAAGGATGCAATGACTGCGGGTGACGTCGCGGGCGGCCTGAGCATTGGCGAAGACAAGATCTTCCAGCTCAACGACTGGATCCCGGCGCAGAAAAACGCCGCTGGAGAGTGGTCGGCCAATGGCGCCATCGCCAACGCGGACGGTGTGAAGCTGGACATGCTGGGTGCCACCCAATACAACGCGTCGTCCGCAGAAATCGCCAAAACCCAGGATGGCTTCGCCACCGGTGAGCTGTCGGGGCTGAGCATCGACCAGAACGGCTACCTGTTTGCCAGCTTCACCAACGGCAAGGACAAGGTGATCGGCCAGGTGGCGATTGCCAACTTCGCCAACCTGCAGGGCCTGACGCCGATTGGCGGTACCAACTGGAAAGAGTCCTATGCCTCGGGCGTGCCGGTGATCGGCGCTCCGGACACCGGTACCCTCGGCCAGATTTCCGGTGGTGCCCTGGAGGACTCCAACGTCGACCTGACCGGCGAGCTGGTAAACCTGATCAAGGCGCAGAGCAACTACCAGGCCAATGCCAAGACCATTTCCACTGAAAGCACCATCATGCAGACCATCATTCAGATGACCTGATGATTGTATTGGCTTTGGTGTTTGTAATTGGGGCCGCAAAGCGGCCCCAAGAATGTGAAGGTTCACGCGAATGAAGCGGCTGTCGTTACTGGCCTTGTTCCCCTTGCTGGTGCTGGTTCTGCCTGCCCCCGCTGCCCCCGCCCCGTTCTATCAATGGCAAAGCCTGGTCACCGGCCGCTACCTGTGTTCGGCCCACAACCCGGGCAAAGGCTGGGTGCGCCACTCTGGCCCCTACAACAACGCCGCCTGCCGCGCCCATTGAGCAAGCCCTTGCCGCAGGCGGCAAACATCCGCCGACAAACTGACGGTTATTGCCCCTTGCCGCGCTGAAAGCCCCGTAAACCGGGTGTTTCAGACTTGGTTCAATTATTGCTTGGAACCTGCCCAGTGACAGCGCGGCAGCTACGCGCAGAGGAGAAACTGTGGACAAGTTGCTTTATGTGGCCATGACCGGCGCCAGCCAGAACGCGCTGGCGCAGAAGGCCCACGCCAACAACCTGGCGAACATTTCCACCAACGGTTTTCAGCGCGACCTGGAGCAGGCCCGCTCGATGCCGGTGTTCGGTGACAGCTTTCCGGCGCGTGCATTCGCCATGACCGAGCGCCCGGCCACCGACTTCAGTGAAGGCCCGTTGGTCGAAACTGGCCGCGACCTTGACGTGGCGGTGACCGGCAAAGGCTTTATCGCCGTGCAGGCGCCGGACGGCAGCGAAGCCTATGTGCGTACCGGTAGCCTGAACATCGATGCCCTCGGTGTGCTGCGTGCCGGCAATGGCATGCCGGTGATCGGCAACGGTGGCCCGATCGCCATCCCGCCGGAGCAGAAAGTGGAAGTGGGTGCCGACGGCACCATCAGCATCCGCTCCATGGGTGAAGACCCGCGGGTGATGGCCGAGGTCGACCGCATCAAACTGGTCAACCCGGACACCAAAGGCCTGACGAAGGGCCTGGACGGTCTGATCCATACCACTTCCGGCCAGCCGGCCGATGCCGACGTCAACGTGCGGGTGGTGGCTGGCTTCCTGGAAGGCAGCAATGTCAACGCTGTCGAGGAAATGACCTCGGTGCTGGCGCTGTCCCGCCAGTTCGAACTGCACGTCAAGATGATGAATACGGCCAAGGAAGGCGACGAAGCCATGGCTCGGGTTTTGCAAATCGGCTAATCACTTTTGAACGGGTGCCGTAAAACAGGCGCACGAGGAGAACTCACATGCTTCCGGCTCTTTGGGTCGCTAAAACCGGCCTGTCCGCTCAGGACACCAACCTGACGGTCATTTCCAACAACCTGGCCAACGTCTCGACCACCGGCTTCAAGCGTGATCGCGCCGAATTCGCAGACCTGCTCTACCAGATCAAGCGCCAGCCTGGTGCCCAGTCGACCCAGGACAGCGAGCTGCCCTCGGGCCTGCAGGTCGGTACCGGTGTGCGTATCGTGGGCACCCAGAAAAGCTTCGTTGCCGGCAGCCTGCAAACCACCGACAACCCGTTGGACATGGCAGTCAACGGCCGCGGTTTCTTCCAGATCCTGCAGCCGGACGGCACCGTGTCGTATACCCGTGACGGTACCTTCCACCTGAACTCCGACGGCCAGATCGTCACTAACAACGGCTACGCCCTGGAGCCTGCCATTGTCGTGCCTAACGACGCCCAGACCTTCACCGTTGGCCAGGACGGCACCGTGTCGATCACCACCGCCGGCAACCCGGCTGCACAGGTGATCGGCAACATCCAGACCGCCGACTTCATCAACCCGGCTGGCTTGCAGGCGATCGGCGACAACCTGTTCCTCGAGACCGCCGCCAGTGGCGCGCCTCAGGTCGGCACCCCAGGCCTGAACGGTTTTGGCACCACCTTGCAGCAGACGCTGGAGAACTCCAACGTCAGTACCGTGGAAGAGCTGGTGAACATGATCACCACTCAGCGTGCCTACGAGATGAACTCCAAAGTCATTTCCACGGCCGACCAGATGCTGTCGTTCGTTACTCAACAGCTCTAAGCCCTGTCACTCAGCTGCGCCCGTGAGGTAAGTGTCATGAATCGTCTGTTGTCCGTTTTCGCCCTGGGGGGGGCGGTGTTGCTGGCAGGTTGCGTCGCACCGACGCCCAAGCCCAACGACCCGTACTATGCGCCGGTGTTGCCGCGCACCCCGTTGCCGGCAGCGGCCAACAACGGTTCGATCTACCAGGCCGGTTTCGAGCAGAACCTGTACAGCGACCGCAAGGCGTTCCGGGTGGGTGACATCATCACCATCACGCTCAATGAGCGCACGTCCGCCAGCAAGAACGCGGGCTCGCAGATCGCCAAGACCAGCAAGACCGACATCGGCCTGACTTCGCTGTTTGGTAGCACGCCCAACACCAATAATCCGTTCGGTGGCGGTGACCTTTCGCTGGAGGCCGGTTATAGCGGCGATCGCGCGACCAAGGGCGACAGCAAGGCCACCCAGGGCAACACGCTGACCGGTTCGATCACCGTCACCGTGGCCGAGGTACTGCCCAACGGCATCATCGCCGTGCGCGGCGAGAAGTGGCTGACCCTGAACACCGGCGAAGAGCTGGTGCGCATTGCCGGCATGGTTCGCGCTGACGATATCGCCACCGACAACACCGTGCCGTCCACCCGTGTGGCCGACGCGCGCATCACCTACTCCGGTACCGGTTCGTTCGCCGATGCCAGCCAGCCCGGGTGGCTGGACCGCTTCTTCATCAGCCCGCTTTGGCCTTTCTGAGTACGGATGACCATGTTCAACGTGAGGCAGCTGATTGCCACAACCCTGCTTTTGTCCTGCGCCTTCGCTGCCCAGGCCGAGCGCCTGAAGGACATTGCCAGCATCTCTGGCGTACGTTCCAACCAGTTGATTGGTTACGGCCTGGTGGTAGGCCTCAATGGCACGGGTGACCAGACCACCCAGACGCCGTTCACCCTGCAAACCTTCAACAACATGCTGTCGCAATTCGGCATCAAGGTGCCGGCCGGTTCCGGCAACGTGCAGCTGAAGAACGTTGCCGCAGTGTCGGTGCATGCCGACCTGCCACCGTTCGCCAAGCCGGGCCAGGTGGTGGACATCACCGTGTCGTCGATCGGTAACTCGAAGAGCCTGCGCGGCGGCAGCCTGTTGATGACCCCGCTCAAGGGTATCGACGGCAACGTTTACGCCATTGCCCAGGGCAACCTGGTCGTGGGTGGCTTTGACGCCGAGGGCCGTGACGGCTCGAAGATCACTGTCAACGTGCCGTCGGCCGGTCGTATTCCGGGTGGTGCCAGTGTCGAGCGTGCGGTGCCCAGCGGCTTCAACCAGGGCAACACCCTGACCCTGAACCTCAATCGCCCCGACTTCACGACCGCCAAGCGCATCGTGGACAAGGTCAACGACCTGCTCGGCCCTGGCGTGGCCCAGGCCGTGGATGGTGGTTCGGTACGGGTCAGCGCGCCGATGGACCCAAGCCAGCGCGTGGATTATCTGTCGATCCTCGAAAACCTCGAAATCGACCCGGGCCAGGCGGTGGCCAAGGTCATCATCAACTCGCGTACCGGCACCATCGTGATCGGCCAGAACGTCAAGGTGTCGCCGGCGGCGGTGACCCACGGCAGCCTGACCGTGACCATCACCGAAGACCCGATCGTCAGCCAGCCGGGGGCCTTCTCCAATGGCCAGACTGCCGTGGTGCCACGCTCGCGGGTCAATGCCGAGCAGGAAGCCAAGCCGATGTTCAAGTTCGGCCCGGGCACCACGCTGGATGAAATCGTCCGCGCGGTGAACCAGGTGGGCGCAGCGCCCGGCGACCTGATGGCGATCCTCGAAGCCTTGAAACAGGCCGGCGCCTTGCAGGCCGACCTGATCGTGATCTGAGGACGGCGCGGATGAATATCAAAAGCCAGGTATCCGGTAGTGCCGACAGCGGCGCCTACACCGACCTCAACCGTCTGAGTGCCCTCAAGCACGGCGATCGCGACAGCGAAGCCAATGTGCGCAAGGTGGCCCAGGAATTCGAGTCGCTGTTCATCAGCGAAATGCTCAAGGCCTCGCGCAAGGCCAGTGACGTGCTGGCCGACGACAACCCGATGAACACCGAAACGGTCAAGCAGTACCGCGACATGTACGACCAGCAGTTGGCCGTGAGCATGTCCCGCGAAGGTGGCGGCATCGGCTTGCAGGACGTGCTGGTGCGCCAGCTGACCAAGGGCCGCAGTGCGTCGATCAATACCAGCCCGTTCCCGCGCGTCGATAGCGGTGGCCCGGCATTGTGGGGCAACAAGGTGGCGGAGCCAGCGCATGCCATGGCCTCGTCCGCTACGCGCAACGACGTTGCTGCACTCAACGCGCGGCGCCTGGCCCTGCCAAGCAAACTCACCGACCGCCTGTTGGCCGGTATCGTGCCGTCGGCGGAAACTGCCAATAACGCCGCCGTGCCTGCCCGTGACGGTCAGGCAGTAGCCAAGGCCTTCGCCGTGCCGGACAACGGCCTGCGCATTGTCGGCCGTGCCGTGGCCCAGCCACCGCTGGCGCCGAACAAGGCTTTCACCGACAGCGACGCCTTCGTCGCCACCATGCTGCCAATGGCCGAGCAGGCCGCCCGGCGCATTGGTGTCGACCCACGCTACCTGGTGGCCCAGGCCGCGCTGGAAACCGGTTGGGGCAAGTCGGTGATGCGCAACAGCGACGGCAGCAGCAGCCACAACCTGTTCGGCATCAAAGCCACCGGCAACTGGCAAGGCGAGCAGGCGCGGGCGATCACCAGCGAATTCCGCGATGGCCAGTTCGTCAAGGAAACCGCGGCGTTCCGCAGCTACGACTCCTACCAGGACAGCTTCCACGATCTCGTTACCTTGCTGCAGAGCAATGCTCGCTATCAAGGTGCGCTGGATGCGGCCGATAACCCTGAGCAGTTTGCAAGAGAGCTGCAAAAAGCAGGTTATGCGACCGACCCGGGCTATGCGAAGAAAATCATCAGCATCGCCCAGCAAATGCAGTCAACCCCGCAATACGCCATGGCTGGCAGAACCACGAACTTATAAAAGGACTAAATCATGTCGAGCCTGATTTCCATCGGCCTGAGTGGCCTGAGTGCCAGCCAGGCGGCCTTGTCGGTAACCAGTAACAACATCGCCAACGCCGCGACCAGTGGCTACTCGCGCCAGCAGACGGTTCAGGCGGCGGGGCCTTCGCACAACATAGGCGCAGGGTTCCTGGGTACCGGCACCACGCTGGCGGATGTGCGTCGCATCTACAGCTCCTACCTGGACAACCAGTTGCAGACGGCCACCTCGTTGCAGGCAGACTCGGTGACGTTCCAGGATCAGATCACCAGCGTCGACAAACTGCTGGCCGACCGTGACACCGGCATCAGCTCGGTCCTTACCGCCTTCTTCTCGGCGCTGCAGACTGCAGCGGCGAAACCGGGTGACGTTGCCTCGCGTCAGTTGCTGCTGACCCAGGCGCAAACCCTGAGCAACCGTTTTAACGCGGTGAGCACCCAGCTGACCCAGCAGAACGCCACGATCAACTCCCAGCTCGACACCATGGCCGGCCAGGTGAACAAGCTCACCGCCAACATTGCCGAGTACAACAAGCAGATCACCGCGGCCAGCGCCTCCGGCAACAGCCCCAACAGCCTGCTGGATGCGCGCAGCGAAGCCGTGCGCCAGCTCAACGAGCTGGTAGGGGTGACGGTGCAGGAGCGTGATGGCAACTACGACGTGTACCTGGGCAGTGGCCAATCGCTGGTCACCGGAACCAAGGCCAACACCTTGTCGGTGGAGCCGGGTGTGGCCGACAAGAGCCAGGTTGCCCTGCGCATCAACTATGACTCGTTCAGCTCAGACGTGACCTCGGTGGTGTCCGGTGGCGCCATTGGCGGCCTGTTGCGTTATCGCCAGGACGTGCTGACGCCGTCGATGAACGAGCTTGGTCGCGTTGCCCTGGTCGTCGCCGACAGCATCAATAGCCAGCTGGGGCAGGGCCTGGATGCCAACGGCCAGTTCGGCAGCTCGCTGTTCTCCAGCATCAACAGCGCCACCGCCATTGCCCAGCGCAGCCTGGCCTCGTCGAACAACAGTGCAGGCTCCGGCAATCTGGATGTCACCATCGCCAACAGCGGTGCGTTGACCACCTACGACTACGAGGTGAAGTTCACCAGCGCCAACCAGTACAGTGTGCGTCGCTCGGACGGCACCGACATGGGCAGCTTCGACCTGAATACCGACCCGGCACCGGTGATCGATGGATTCAGCCTGGCGTTGAAAGGCGGCGGCCTGGCGGCCGGCGACAGCTTCAAGGTCATCCCCACCCGTGCAGCTGCCGGGAGCATTACCACGACCTTGACCGATGCCAACAAGCTGGCCTTCGCCGGGCCGATCAGTGCTGCGGCAGGCAGTGGCAACAGCGGTACCGGCACCATCACCCAACCTACGCTGGGCGAATCGCTGGATATCTATGGCGGTGCCGATACCGCGCTGATCCAGCAGTCGATTCGCGATTCGATGCCGGTGCGCGTGGTGTTCGACGCTGCCAGCGGTGGCTCCCAGGGCTACAAGCTGTTCGACGCCAAGGGTACCCAGATTGGTACCGGCAGCGTGGTGCCTGGGCAGGACAACAAGTTGTCCATCGCCGTGCCGATGCTGGATGCGGCCGGCGACCCGATTCTGGATGGTAGCGGTAACCCGCGTACCTTTGCCGTCGAGACCACAATCGGTGGCAGCCCTGCGGCCAATGACAGCTTTACCCTGTCGTTCAATGCCGACGGCAAGGCGGACAACCGCAATGCCAACGCGCTGCTGGACCTGCAGACCAAGTCGACCGTGGGCACCAATTCCGGCACCGGTACCAGCTTCACCTCGGCCTACGCCTCGCTGGTCGAGCGGGTAGGGGCCAAGGCCAGCCAGGCCACCATTGACACCACGGCGACCCAGGCAGTGCTCAAGTCTGCGACCGAGAGCCGCAGCGCGGTGTCGGGCGTCAACCTCGATGACGAAGCGGCCAGCCTGGTGAAGTTCCAGCACTACTACACAGCGTCGTCGCAGATCATCAAGGCGGCGCAAGAAACCTTCTCCACCCTGATCAACGCCCTGTAAGGAGTAGCGGACCGTGCGTATTTCAACTGCTCAGTTCTATGAGACCAGCGCCACTAGCTACTCCCAGAACTACTCCAACTTGGCCAAGATTACCGAACAGGTCACCTCCAAATCGCGCATCCAGTCGGCCGGTGACGACCCGGTCGGCGCTGCGCGCTTGCTGGTGCTGCAGCAACAGAGCGCCTTGTTGGAGCAGTACAGCGGAAACATGACCACGGTCAAGAACGCCCTGCTGCAGGAAGAGAGCGTGCTATCGACCATCAACGATGCCCTGCAGCGTGCCAGCGAGCTGGCGATCCAGGCGGGTAACGGGGGCCTGAGCGATGCCGACCGTACCTCGATCGCCAGCGAGATCAAGGAAATCGAAGCCAACGTGTTCGGTCTGCTGAACTCGCGCGATGCCAACGGCGACTACATGTTTGGCGGCTCCAAGTCGTCGACCCCGCCCTATGTGCGCAACGCCGACGGCACCTACAGCTACCAGGGCGACCAGACCCAGCTGAGCCTGCAGGTGTCCGACACCTTGCGCCTGGCGACCAACGACACCGGCTACAGCATTTTCGACCAGGCCACCAACAACAGCCGCACCCAGTCGAGCCTGGTAGCACCGTCGCCGGATGACGGTAAGGTATTACTGTCTGGCGGCCTGTTGACCTCGGCCACCACCTACGGCAATCAGTTTGCCGCTGGTCAGCCGTATTCTGTCACCTTCACCAGTGCCACCGAGTACAGCGTGAGGGATGCCGCCGGCAATGACATCACCAATGAAACCGCCGGCAAGGGCAAGTTCGACGTCAATACCGAAGGCGGCAAGATGATCTCGCTGCGCGGTGTCGACTTCGAGATCAACCTGAACCTGGCGGAAGGTGACGATGCTGACGCCGTCGTTGCCGGCCATGTGTTCACCCTCGAAGCCAAGCCCGATACCCTTACGGCGACGCGTAGCGCGGGTAACCCGTCGACGGCGCAGGTGACCGGCACCAGCGTCACCGACCCGGAAGCTTACCGTAGCACCTTCCCAAGCAACGGCGCGGTGATCCGCTTCACCAGCGACACCGAGTATTCGTTGTATGCGCAGCCGTACAGTGCCGAAAGCAAGCCGATTGGCTCGGGTACAGTAGGGGCGGGCAACGCAGTGACGGTGGCAGGCGTTACCTACCAGTTCGACAGCGCGCCGAAGCAAGGCGACCAGTTCTCGGTCAATGCCAATACCCATCGCACGCAGAACGTACTGGATACCCTGGGCCAGCTACGCAGCGCTCTGGAAAAGCCACTGGACACACCCGAGGCGCAGGCTGCACTGAAAACCGCCACCGACTCGGCGATTTCCAACCTGGCCAGTGCCCGGGATCGTATCGACATTACCCGTGGTTCGATCGGTGCGCGGGGCAACTCGCTGGATATTCAGGCGCAGGAAAACGAAAGCCTGGGGCTGGCCAACCAAAGCACACAAAGTGCCATTGGCGATACTGACATGGCCTCGGCCACCATTCAGCTGACCCTGCAGCAGGCCATGCTTGAGGCTTCGCAGTTGGCGTTTGCGCGCATTTCTCAGCTAAGCCTGTTCGACAAGATCTAATCTGCCTGCCTGATCCTGGGGCTGCTGCGCAGCCCTATCGCGACACAAGGCCGCTCCCACAGGTCCTCCTCTCTCCTGAGGGCGGCGTATTTGGACTGCTCCCAAGGGTTGGATTGGTGTCCAGCTTCTTGGGGGCAGTCCAGGTCGTCCTTTCTCCTGAAGGTTGCGTATTCGTGGGAGCGGCCTTGCGTCGCGAAGCGGCCCCATCGATATCTGCTGCGAAGCTGATCATTCGAGGTCCAGTGCCCGCCCGGTCATTCCGCAAATTCCCCAGTCCCCACACCCTCGCCACGGCTTTCGTAGCATTTCAATGTGACCAATGAGTCAAAACGCTCATCTTCCCTGTATTCTATGCAGCAGCTGTTGCAGCATTTTGTTACCGGTGCGCAGGCGAGCCCTGGCTACAACCCCTGGCGGTGGTCGCTCCGGTATTTGGCGCCCTCAATTCATCGAGTGGTGGTCTTTGGCTGTTTTCATTGGGAAGCCAGAATGATTGGCATCAAAAGCATTGCGAGTTACGTGCCCACCGCTGGCCTGGACAACTACGTTCAGGGTGCGAAGTTCGGCAAGGACGAAGAGTTCATGTTCGGCAAGATCGGTGCGTCGTTCTTGCCGCGCAAGGCCGAAGAGCAAGAAACCTCCGACTTGTGCGTAGAGGCCGCCCAGGCACTGTTCGCCAGCAACCCCGACCTTGATCCGCAATCGATCGATGCGTTGATCGTGGTCACCCAGAACGGCGACGAAGAAGGCCTGCCGCACACCGCAGCCATCGTCCAGAGCAAACTTGGCCTGTCTACCCGCGTGGCGGCGTTCGACGTGTCACTGGGCTGCTCCGGCTATGTGTATGGCCTGTATGCGATCAAAGGCTTCATGGAAGCGGCAGGCCTGAAGAATGGCCTGCTGATCACCGCCGACCCGTATTCGAAGATCGTCGACCCGGAAGACCGTAACACCACCATGCTGTTCGGCGACGCCGCCACGGCCACCTGGATGGGTGAAAACGCGGTATGGAACCTGGGCCAGGCGCGTTTCGGCACTGACGGTTCCGGGGCTGAGCACCTGAAAGTCAGCGACGGCAAGTTCTTCATGAACGGCCGCCAGGTATTCAACTTCGCCCTGATCAAGGTGCCAGCGCACCTGCACGAGCTGCTGGATGCCAGCGGCCTGAAGTCGTCGGATATCGACGCCTTCTGCATCCACCAGGGCAGTGCGGCGATTGTCGACGCCGTGGCGCGACGCTTTGAAGAGCAACACCCGGAGAAGTTCGTCAAGGACATGCTGGAAACCGGCAATACGGTGTCCTCCAGTGTTCCGCTGCTGCTGCAGAAGCACATGCTCGATGGCAGCTGGAAGCGCGTGGCGATCAGTGGCTTCGGCGTGGGTCTGTCGTGGGGCTCGGCCATCCTGTACCGCGACTGATCCCAGTCAGCCCCTAAAAGCGCCCGGCGGCCACCGCCCGGCGCTTTTTTTCTGTCGAAAATAAATGTCTGCCTGACGCAGCCCATTGTAGGAGCGGGTTCACCCGCGAAGAAGGCAGCTCGGTCTATGGCACCGGCTTCGCCGGTGTTCGCGGGTGAACCCGCTCCTACAGGCGGGATGAGGCATTCAGCCCATTCCAAACAGTTTTTGACGCCAATAAACCGCCCTTAACCCCTTGATTTCTCAGGGCTGGCCCCATGCCAGTATTTTTTTTTTGAAAAAACCCTCAAGCAACCCGCACACCCGACGATAACCATTACGAAGGTTCTCTAGGCCACACCCGGCTGTCGCCAGGGCCGGAAGCCGCAGTATCCATACAACGAGGAATTCGTCATGGCTTTGACCGTTAACACTAACATCACCTCCTTGGGCGTTCAGAAGAACCTGAACCGTGCTTCCGACGCGCTGGGCACCTCCATGTCCCGCCTGTCCTCTGGCCTGAAAATCAACAGCGCCAAAGACGACGCCGCTGGCCTGCAAATTTCCAACCGTCTGACCAGTCAGATCAGCGGTCTCAACGTTGCCGTAAAAAACGCCAACGACGGTATCTCCATCGCCCAGACCGCTGAAGGTGCGATGCAAGCTTCCACGAACATCCTGCAGCGTATGCGCGAACTGGCTCTGCAATCGGCGAACGGCTCGAACAGCGATGAAGACCGTACCTCGCTGCAGCAAGAGTTCACCGCGCTGTCGGGCGAACTGACCCGTATTTCCAGCACCACTACTTTCGGTGGTCGTAACCTGTTGGATGGTACTTTCACCAGCACCAGCTTCCAAGTTGGCGCGAATGCGAACGAAACTATCTCGTTCGGTATGAAGAGCGTTAGCGCTAGTGAGCTGAAAGGTTCCTATAACGAAGCGTCGGTAGATGCTGGTACCAACAAGCTGAGCGCTGTTGTCACAGGCAAGGCTGGGGTAATTACTTCCAACGCCAACGACGTAAGCTCCGCGAAATTTGTTGCTCAAGAAAAAACGTTGGGCGCTACTGGTGCTGGCAAAATCACCATTGGCACTACTGATGTTGATCTGGCTGCAACCGACAATCTGGATAGCATCGTTACCAAGATCAATGCTGCAGGTGTCACCGGCATCACTGCATCGAACCAGGGCGGTGTGCTGCGCCTCAACAACACCGGTGCCGACATGGCGCTCGCTGGTGATGCCAGTACTCTGGCCGCAGTTGGTCTGACAGCTGGCGCTACCGCAATTGGTGGTACTGCTGACACCGATGGTACGGTGCAGATGGGGGTCCAGGCAATTGGCGCAGCCGGTGACTTGGTCATTGGCAGTTCTGCAATCCGTCTCGCAGCAACTGATACCCTTGAAGATGTCGTAAATAAAGTTAACCAGTACTCTTCTTCGACTGGCGTAACTGCCAAAATTGCTGATAACGGCGATGGCACTGGCTCTCTCAGCCTGAGTTCGAAAACTGACTTCACCCTGGGCGCTTCCACTAGTGCAGCTGTTGCAACCGCGTTTGGTTACGGCACTGCTGGCGGTGATGTTGCTGTTACGACCACTACTGGCCTGACTTCCGATGCTTCCATCAAAGTTAATGGTCAGGGGTTCAGCTTTAAGGCTGGCGATACCCTGAGTTCGATCGTTGCTTCGATCAATGACGGTGCTGGTGCTGTGGGTTCTGGTGATGGGACCAAGGCCACTGGTGTGACCGCTAGCGCCAGCGCTGATGGTCGTCTGATTCTGACCTCGGCCGATGGCAAAGACATCAAGCTGGAAAATAACAGCGCTGGCGCACTGGACACCTTGGGTCTGACCTCTGGTAACACCAAGGCCAAGCTGACCGAGGCTACTTCGATCACCGTCAATAATGTCGAAGTTAAATTCAAGAAAGACGACGACATGGCGGCCATCGCTGCAGCAATTAACAGCTCGAGCAGCGGCGTTACTGCCTCTGTAAACGACGACGGTACCTTGGGTCTGTTCGCTGACCAAAACATCGTAATTGCAGATGGTAGCAATGGCACCGGTCTTGCTGCTCTGGGTCTGAGCGCTGGTACCACCAACGCAGTGACTATGAATACTTCGGTCAACGACCTGAGCATCCTGGATGCCGCGAGCGCCCAGCAAGCCATCCAGGCTCTTGATGGCGCAATCCAGCAGGTGGACAGCCAGCGTTCTCAGCTGGGTGCTGTTCAAAACCGTTTCGACAGCACCGTCGATAACCTGCAGAGCATCGGCGAAAACTCCACTGCTGCCCGCAGCCGTGTGCAAGATGCTGACTTCGCGGCTGAAACTGCCGAACTGACCAAGCAGCAAACCCTGCAACAGGCTTCCACCGCGATCCTGTCCCAGGCCAACCAGCTGCCGTCGTCGGTACTGAAACTGCTGGGCTAATTTCAAAAGCTGAGTAGTTTGACGAAGGGTACGGCGACGTACCCTTTCGTCTTTCCGAGAATAAGAGGTGTAAGACATGGATATGAGCGTGAAGCTAGGCCTGTCCTATCCCGCCTCCGCTGCGCCTGACACATCGGCGAGCAAGCGGCAAGCAAGCGACCCGGCAGCTAGCGAGCCGGTCGACAAACAACCCAAGCCTGAAGCTCGGCAAGACTTGGAAAGCGCCATCAGTGCCATCCAGGATTTCGTCAAGTCTTCAGAGCGACAACTCGACTTCTCGATCGATGACTCCACCGGCCAGGTGGTGGTCAAGGTCATTGCCCGCCAAAGCGGCGAAGTCATCCGCCAGCTGCCCTCCGAAGTGGCGCTGAAGCTGGCGGAAAACCTGAAGGATGCCAACAGCCTGTTGTTCGACACTCAGGTCTGATTGGCACGGCTTTTGTTGTAAAGCCGCACGGACGCGTTTTCGTCGGTTTTTCGACGGTCACCGAAATGGAGAGTGAAGATGGCGAGTTCAACTATTACCGGCCTGGGTTCTGGTCTTAAGATCGACGAAATCGTTGCGGCGCTAGCAAATGCCGAAAAGGCGCCCAAGCAGAAACAGATCAATACCCAAGCCACTACGGCCACTACTTCGCTGTCGGCTATCGGTACCATCAAAAGTGCGCTGGACACGTTCCGTGCGGCAATCGCCAAGCTGAATACGGCATCAAGTTTTTCCGGTTTGGCGTCATCGTCGTCCGACGAGGCGATTGCAAAGATCAAGCTGGGCGACGGGGCTTCGTCGGGCAATTACGCGCTTGAAGTAACCCAATTGGCAACTGCTTCGAAGATATCGACGCAGGTTTATGACAAGACCTCTACCGTAGTCAACGATTCGGGTGAGCCACAGACCCTCACTATCAGTCAGGGCAGTTCTACCCACAGTGTCACCATCGCCGACGGTGCAACGCTGCAGCAGGCTCGCGATGCGATCAACGGCCAACTTCAGTCCAAAGGCATTACAGCCAACATCGTTACAGATGCCAAAGGTTCGCGGCTGATATTCTCGTCTACAAAGATGGGCGAGGGTACCGAGTTGACGCTTGGTGGCACCGCCAGCATGGCGACCGGTGTCACAACGGTCGCTAAACCCCAAAATGCCAAATATACACTGGACGGTCTGGAGCTAGAATCAGCGTCCAATACTGTCACTGGAGCCGTCAGTGGTGTCGATATCACGCTGGTCAAAGAGGGTAAGGCCAACCTTGGGATCGCCAGCAACAACGATACCTTGAAGACCTCCGTACAGTCTTTTGTCACGGCCTATAACGCGCTTATGACAGCAGTCAACGCCCAGACCAAGGTCACCACGGGCGCTGACGGCGCTGCTACCGGAGCGGCAGCGTTGACTGGCGATGCAACCATGCGCTCGCTTGTTAACTCGATTCGTAGCGAGATCACTCGTAGCGTGGGGACTACTGGTCTGAGTAGTCTGTCGCAGCTGGGTATCAATACTGTCCAGAAGACCGGCCTGCTGGAGTTAAACGATACAAAGTGGGATGCAGCGGTCAAGACCTACGGGGCTGACATCAGTGGGCTGTTTACCGGAAAAGATGGCTTGCTGACCCGGCTGACAAACACTACCGAGGATTATGTAAAAACTGGCGGGATACTGGAGACTCGCCAGACAAACTTGACCAACCAGCTTAAAGAGCTCGATGAGGCGCAGGCAGCGCTTGATCGCCGCATCACTTCGCTTACCGATACGCTGACCAAAAAATATAACGCCATGGACACCATGGTTGCTCAGCTAAAGGCCACCAGCGACAGCGTGATGACCACGCTCAATGCCCTGAACAAGTCCAACAGCGACGACTGATTACGTTAAAGAAAACCGGGCTGCGGCCGATTCAATAGGTATGCGGCCCACGTCCAGCCCCGTTCACTGAGGATCCCCCATGCACCCGATGAGAGCCCTTCGCCAGTACCAGAAGGTCAATTCCCACGCTCAGATTTCTGAAGCCACTCCGCACCGCCTGGTGCAGTTGCTGATGGAAGGCTCGCTTGACCGCATGGCTCAGGCCAAAGGTGCGATCGCGCGCGGCGATGTGGCGCTGAAGGGTGTGATGCTGGGCAAGGCCATTGACATCATCGGTGGTCTACGTGAGGGGCTGGATAAGGAAAAGACCGATAACCCAGACGAACTGGACCGCCTCGACAGCCTGTACGACTACATGGCTCGCCGCCTGATTCAGGCCAACCTGCATAGCGATCCGGCCATGATCGACGAAGTCGCGCAATTGATGATCACTGTCAAAAGCGGCTGGGATGCCATCGCCTCCGCCGAGCAATAACACCCTGAGGAGCCCCCCCATGAGCGCGCTGCAGCAAATCGAAGACACCCGCCTTGCCCTGAGCGAGGCCCTGCAAGTGCGCGACTGGGCGGCCATTGGTGAGTTGGACTTGGCCTGTCGTGCGCTGATGGATGAATTACTGCAAGAGAATCAGGATGATGAGGCCGCAATCCGGGCCAATCTGGAAGCGTTGATGGCGGTTTATCGTCAGCTGATCGACGTTGCAAGTGACGAGCGTCAATCCTTGGTCGCACAAATGTCGAATATCAACCAAGCGAAACACGCCACAAAGGTATACCATCTGTTCAGCTGAAGCTGGGCAGAGAGCAACGCTTCGGCGCCATAAATTTGACTGCCTTTAAGTTTTTGACTTTACTAGTGGCTGTTTTCGAATTTCAGACGTCCGAACACTGACCATTCAGTCGGAATGATGTCGAGCACGCCCCTGCAGGGCGCCGATATGACTAGGGAAGTTGCTATTGCATGTGGCGTGAAACCAAGATTCTGCTGATCGATGACGACAGCGCGCGCCGCCGCGACCTTGCGGTGGTGCTGAACTTCCTCGGCGAAGAAAACCTCGCATGTGCCAGCCATGACTGGCAGCAGGCGGTCGAGCCATTGTCCTCGAGCCGCGAAGTGCTGTGCGTGCTCATCGGCACCGTAAATGCTCCGGGCAATCTCCTTGGGCTGCTTAAGACAGTGGCTACCTGGGATGAGTTCCTTCCGGTTTTGCTTTTAGGTGAAATTTCTTCTGCCGAGCTGCCGGAAGACCTTCGCCGCAGGGTGCTTTCCAACCTGGAAATGCCGCCAAGCTACAGCCAGCTGCTGGATTCGCTGCACCGTGCTCAGGTTTACCGCGAAATGTACGACCAGGCGCGCGAGCGCGGTCGCCAGCGCGAGCCCAATCTGTTCCGTAGCCTGGTGGGCACCAGTCGTGCCATTCAGCACGTGCGGCAAATGATGCAGCAAGTGGCGGATACCGACGCCAGCGTGCTGATCCTGGGTGAGTCCGGCACCGGCAAGGAAGTGGTGGCGCGTAACCTGCACTACCATTCCAAGCGCCGTGAGGCGCCGTTCGTGCCGGTCAACTGTGGCGCGATCCCGGCCGAGCTGCTGGAGAGCGAACTGTTCGGCCACGAGAAGGGCGCCTTTACCGGGGCCATCACCAGCCGTGCCGGGCGTTTCGAGCTGGCCAACGGCGGTACCCTGTTCCTCGATGAAATCGGCGACATGCCGTTGCCGATGCAGGTCAAGCTGCTGCGTGTGCTGCAGGAGCGTACCTTCGAGCGCGTGGGCAGCAACAAGACCCAGAGCATCGACGTGCGCATCATCGCTGCGACGCACAAGAACCTCGAAACCATGATCGAGGACGGCACCTTTCGCGAAGACCTGTACTACCGCCTGAACGTGTTCCCTATCGAAATGGCGCCGCTGCGTGAGCGGGTGGAAGACATCCCGTTGCTGATGAACGAGCTGATTTCGCGCATGGAGCACGAGAAGCGCGGTTCCATTCGCTTCAATTCCGCCTCGATCATGTCGCTGTGTCGTCACGGCTGGCCGGGCAACGTGCGCGAGCTGGCCAACCTGGTCGAGCGCATGGCGATCATGCACCCGTACGGGGTCATTGGCGTGTCGGAACTGCCGAAGAAATTCCGCTATGTCGATGATGAAGACGAGCAGATGGTCGACAGCCTGCGCAGCGACCTGGAAGAGCGCGTGGCGATCAATGGCCACACACCAAACTTCAGCAACCACGCCATGCTGCCGCCCGAAGGCCTGGACCTCAAGGACTACCTGGGTAGCCTGGAGCAGGGCCTGATCCAGCAGGCGCTGGACGATGCCAACGGTATCGTTGCGCGCGCGGCTGAACGTTTGCGTATTCGCCGTACCACCCTGGTCGAGAAAATGCGCAAGTACGGCATGAGCCGCCAGGGCGGTGAGGACCAGGCGGAGGATTGATGTTTGGGCTGGGTGTTCGCCTTGGGGGTTGCGTTTGGGCGGGGTGTTCGCCTTGAGGTTTTTGTTTGGGCGGAGATCGAGCGCCGCCCGCGCGGCGCATCGCGAGCAAGCTCGCTCCTACATTTGTTTCGGGCCAATTATGCCTGTGGGATTTGCGCGCGAACGCCTGGTGCATGGCTCGATATTGCGCAGTACAAACAAGGCGGTCGCGCGCGCCTGTACAGGATGGACTGGCCCGAAACAAACGTAGGAGCGAGCTTGCTCGCGATGCGCCGCGCGGGCGGCGCTCGATCTCCGCGGCACAACAAAACTCACGGCGAACCCTTCTCGGTCTTAACGCAATCCTACGTCAAACCCAAACCCCCATCTCCGGCACGGCTATTGCTACACCGCTGGCAACACACCGTTTTTATGACGGTCAGCCACGCGAGAGAGCACGATGCCCCAGGCCGCCCACGTATCCCGAGCCCCCGATCAGCAGGGGCAAACCCAGGTCGCGCAGGACAGCGGCCAGGGTATCGCGCAAGCCTTTGCCCTGTTCAATCAGGTGTCCAGCCAGCTGAGCCAGTCCTACAGCCTGCTTGAAGCCCGGGTCAGTGAACTCAAAGGTGAGCTGGCCGTGGTCAGCGCCCAGCGCATCGACGAACTGAGTGAAAAGGAACGCCTGGCCAACCGCCTGCAGAACCTGCTGGACTTGCTACCCGGCGGGGTTATCGTGATCGACGGCCAGGGCCTGGTGCGCGAAGCCAACCCGGCCGCCTGCGAGTTGCTCGGTGAGCCTCTGATCGGCCAATTGTGGCGCCAGGTGATCGCCCGTAGCTTTGCCCCGCGCAAGGACGACGGCCACGAAGTCTCGCTGCGCGACGGTCGCCGCCTGTCGATCGCCACCCGCTCGCTGGATGCCGAACCTGGCCAATTGGTGCTGCTCAACGACCTGACTGAAACCCGTCGCCTCCAGGACCAGCTGGCTCGCCACGAGCGGCTGTCGTCGTTGGGGCGCATGGTTGCCTCGCTGGCCCACCAGATCCGCACACCGCTGTCCGCAGCCATGTTGTATGCCAGCCACCTGGCCGATAGCGAGCAAGCGCTGAGCGCGGAAACCCGCCTGCGTTTCGCCGCGACCTTGAAGGAGCGCCTGCACGAACTGGAACACCAGGTGCGCGACATGCTGGTGTTTGCCCGTGGCGAGTTGCCGCTGGGGGATCGGGTGACCCCGAAAGCGCTGTTCCAGGCCCTGCAGCAGGCGGCCCAGGCGCATGTGCAGGGGCACGCCGTGCGCTGGCAGTGCGACAGTCATCTGGGTGAGCTGCTGTGCAACCGCGACACCCTGGTCGGCGCCTTGCTCAACCTGATTGAAAATGCCCTGCAGGCCAGCGATGGCCCGGCTCGGCTGAAGGTGCACCTGTACCGTCGCGAACGTAGTTTGCACCTCTGCGTCAGCGATGCCGGCAGTGGCATCGATGCAGGCTTGCTCGGTCGTTTGGGCGAACCGTTCCTTACCACCAAGGCCACCGGTACCGGCCTGGGCCTGGCCGTGGTCAAGGCGGTGGTGCGTGCGCATCAGGGCACGATCAACCTGCGCTCGAAAGTCGGCCGTGGTACCTGCGTGCGGGTAGAGCTGCCGTTGATCGACGGGCAATTGGCGGAGGGGGTGTAATGGCAATCAAGGTGCTGCTGGTCGAGGATGACCGCGTATTGCGCCAGGCGCTGGGCGATACCCTGGAAATCGGCGGTTTCGCCTACCAGGCCGTGGGCAGTGCCGAAGAAGCGCTGGAGGCCGTACTGGATGACGCGTTCAGCCTGGTGGTCAGTGACGTCAACATGCCCGGTATGGATGGGCACCAGTTGCTCAGCCAGCTGCGCCGCCAGCAGCCACAGTTGCCGGTGCTGTTGATGACGGCGCATGCCGCCGTCGAGCGTGCGGTCGAGGCCATGCGCCAAGGCGCTGCCGACTACCTGGTCAAACCGTTCGAGCCCAAGGCGCTGCTCAACCTCGTGGAGCGGCATGCCGCCGGGCGTGTGACCGGCGAAGAAGGGCCGGTGGCCTGCGAGCCGGCCAGTCGCCAGTTGCTGGAGCTGGCGGCCCGTGTGGCGCGCAGTGACTCGACCGTACTGATTTCCGGCGAGTCCGGTACTGGCAAGGAAGTGCTGGCGCGCTACATTCACCAGCAGTCGCCGCGTGCGGCGCAGCCCTTCGTGGCGATCAACTGCGCGGCGATCCCCGACAACATGCTCGAGGCCACCCTGTTCGGCCACGAGAAGGGTGCCTTCACCGGTGCTATCGCGGCTCAGGCGGGCAAGTTCGAGCAGGCCGAAGGCGGCACCTTGCTGCTCGACGAAATCTCGGAAATGCCCATGGCCTTGCAGGCCAAGCTGCTGCGTGTGCTGCAGGAACGCGAGGTGGAGCGGGTAGGCGGGCGCAAGCCGATCAGCCTGGACATTCGGGTGCTGGCCACCACCAACCGCGACTTGGCCGGCGAAGTGGCGGCTGGGCGCTTCCGCGAAGACCTGTACTACCGCCTGTCGGTGTTCCCGCTGGCCTGGCGCCCGCTGCGTGAGCGGCCGGGCGATATCCTGCAGTTGGCCGAGCGCCTGCTGGCGCGCCATGTGGCCAAGATGAAGCATGCCCCGGTGCGCCTCTCGCCAGCGGCTCGGGCCTGCCTGCAGGCATATGCCTGGCCGGGCAACGTGCGCGAACTGGACAACGCCCTGCAGCGGGCGTTGATTCTGCAGCAGGGTGGCGTGATCGAGGCGGCGGATTTTTGTCTGGCAGGCGCCATTCCATTGTCGGCTGGCACCGAGCCATCTCTCGAGGTGGTTGCTGATGCCGGCGGCCTGGGGGATGACATGCGTCGTCACGAGTACCAGATGATCATCGACACCCTGCGCGCCGAGCGCGGCCGCCGCAAAGAGGCGGCCGAACGCCTGGGGATCAGTCCGCGGACGTTGCGCTACAAGCTGGCGCAGATGCGCGATGCCGGGTTTGACGTCGAGGCCAGCCTGTTCGGCTGACTGGCAAATCATCTGCAACTGGCGCGGACCTCTGTGGGAACGGCCTTGTGTCGCGAATGGGCGCGAAGCGGCCCCATGTCTTCAGCTCCGCCGCAAAGATCGCCGGGGCCGCTCTGCGGCCCTATCGCGACGCAAGGCCGCTCCCGCAGGAATTGTGTGATCTCTGGGAAATGAGTTGCGAAGGCTGGCACCTTTGTTGCTTTAGGTAGGTCATTCGCCGCATGACTGTCAAAAAAATGCGGCCGCAGGAGAGAGAAGGGTCATGAGCCAAGGTGTTGAATTCAATCGTCTGATGTTGGACATGCGGGCCATGCAGGCCGATGCCATGTCGCTGCCCAAGGTAACTGCCGCCCCCGAGCTGGCGCCAGGGCAAAGCACCTTCGCCGACATGCTCGGCCAGGCCATCGGCAAGGTGCATGAGACGCAGCAAGCCTCGACCCAACTGGCCAACGCGTTCGAAATCGGCAAGAGCGGCGTCGACCTGACTGACGTGATGATCGCTTCGCAAAAGGCCAGCGTGTCGATGCAAGCCTTGACCCAGGTACGCAACAAGCTGGTCCAGGCGTACCAGGACATCATGCAGATGCCGGTTTGAGGACGGATGTAACCCATGGCTGAAGCAGTCGTCGAAAACGCCCCCGCCAAAGCTGGCTCGCCAGCGGCCAAGCCGCCGCTGTTTGGCATGGCGTTTCTGGAAAACATCTCGCAGATGCCCATGCTGCGCCAGATCGGCCTCCTGGTCGGCCTGGCGGCCAGCGTGGCCATCGGCTTTGCCGTGGTGCTGTGGTCGCAACAACCCGATTACCGTCCGTTGTACGGCAGCCTGTCGGGCATGGACACCAAGCAGGTCATGGACACCCTGGCCGCTGCTGACATCCCCTATAACGTGGAGCCCAACTCGGGGGCCCTGCTGGTCAAGGCCGACGACCTCTCCCGTGCGCGCCTGAAACTGGCAGCCGCCGGCGTGGCGCCGAGCGACGGCAATGTCGGCTTCGAACTGCTCGACAAGGAGCAGGGCCTGGGCACCAGCCAGTTCATGGAAGCCACCCGCTACCGCCGCAGCCTGGAAGGCGAACTGGCACGTACCGTTTCCAGCCTCAACAACGTCAAGGCCGCGCGCGTGCACCTGGCCATCCCGAAAAGTTCGGTGTTCGTGCGTGATGAACGCAAGCCCAGCGCCTCGGTACTGGTCGAGCTGTACCCAGGCCGTGCACTGGAAGCCGGGCAGGTGATGGCCATCGTCAACCTGGTCGCCACCAGCGTGCCGGAACTGGACAAATCCCAGGTCACCGTCGTCGACCAGAAGGGCAACCTGCTGTCCGAGCAGATTCAGGATTCCGCGCTGACCCAGGCCGGCAAGCAGTTCGACTACAGCCGCCGGGTGGAAAGCATGCTCACCCAGCGTGTGCACAACATTCTGCAGCCGGTGTTGGGCAACGACCGCTACAAGGCCGAAGTGTCCGCCGACCTCGACTTCAGCGCGGTCGAGTCCACCTCCGAACAGTTCAACCCCGACCAGCCGGCGTTGCGCAGCGAGCAGTCGGTCGACGAACAACGTGCCAGCAGCCAAGGCCCGCAAGGCGTGCCTGGCGCGCTGAGCAACCAGCCGCCAGGCGCCGCTTCGGCACCGCAGACCACTGGTGGCGCGGCTACCCCGGCTGCCGCCATTCAGCCTGGCCAACCGCTGGTGGATGCCAACGGCCAGCAGATCATGGACCCGGCCACCGGTCAGCCGATGCTCGCGCCGTACCCGTCAGACAAACGTCAGCAAAGCACCAAGAACTTCGAGCTGGACCGTTCCATCAGCCACACCCGCCAGCAGCAGGGGCGCATGACTCGCCTGTCGGTAGCGGTGGTGGTGGACGACCAGGTCAAGATCGACCCGGCCACTGGCGATACCACGCGGGCGCCATGGGGTGCCGAGGACCTGGCGCGCTTTACCCGCCTGGTGCAGGACGCAGTTGGCTTCGATGCCAGCCGTGGCGACAGCGTGACGGTGATCAACGTGCCGTTCGCCGCCGACCGTGGCGAGGAAATCGCCGATATCGCCTTCTACCAGCAGCCGTGGTTCTGGGATATCGTCAAACAGGTGCTGGGCGTGGTGTTCATCCTGGTGCTGGTGTTCGGCGTGCTGCGGCCAGTGCTGAACAACATTACCGGGGGCGGCAAGCAGGCTGCCCCGGACAGCGACATGGAGCTGGGCGGCATGATGGGTCTGGATGGCGAACTGGCCAACGACCGCGTCAGCCTGGGTGGCCCGACAAGCATTCTGCTGCCTAGCCCGAGCGAGGGTTACGAGGCACAGCTCAACGCAATCAAAGGCCTGGTGGCCGAAGACCCGGGCCGTGTGGCTCAGGTCGTGAAAGACTGGATCAACGCCGATGAGTGATAACCGAGCCGTTACCGCCAAGCTGAGCCGCGTCGACAAGGCGGCGATCCTCCTGCTCTCGCTGGGCGAGACCGATGCGGCCCAGGTGCTGCGGCACATGGGCCCGAAGGAAGTGCAGCGGGTGGGTGTGGCCATGGCGCAGATGGGCAATGTGCACCGTGACCAGGTCGAACAGGTGATGAGCGAGTTCGTCGACATCGTCGGCGACCAGACCAGCCTGGGCGTCGGTTCTGATGCGTACATCCGCAAGATGCTCAACCAGGCCCTGGGCGAGGACAAGGCCAACGGCCTGGTCGACCGCATCCTGCTCGGCGGCAATACCAGCGGCCTGGACAGCCTCAAGTGGATGGAGCCGCGTGCCGTGGCCGACGTGATCCGCTATGAGCACCCGCAGATCCAGGCCATCGTGGTCGCCTACCTCGACCCCGACCAGGCCGGTGAAGTGCTGAGCAACTTCGACCACAAGGTGCGCCTGGACATCGTCCTGCGCGTGTCATCGCTGAACACCGTGCAACCCGCGGCGCTGAAGGAGCTGAACCAGATTCTCGAGAAGCAGTTCTCGGGCAACTCAAACGCCGCGCGCACCACCCTGGGTGGCATCAAGCGTGCTGCCGACATCATGAACTTCCTCGACAGCTCGGTGGAAGGTGCACTGATGGACGCTATCCGCGAAATCGACAGCGACCTGTCGGAACAGATAGAAGACCTGATGTTCGTCTTCAACAACCTGGCCGACGTCGACGACCGGGGCATCCAGGCGCTGTTGCGCGAAGTGTCCTCCGACGTGTTGGTGGTGTCGCTCAAGGGCGCCGACGAGCGGGTCAAGGACAAGATCTTCAAGAACATGTCCAAACGTGCTTCGGAACTGCTGCGTGACGATCTGGAGGCCAAAGGGCCGGTACGGGTCAGCGACGTGGAAACCGCGCAGAAAGAAATCCTCACCATTGCCCGGCGCATGGCCGAGGCCGGCGAGATCGTGCTCGGCGGCAAGGGCGCCGAGGAAATGATCTAAGGTATTGGCGATCCCATAGCCGACGCCGCCTTTTGTAGGAGCGGGTTTACCCGCGAAGGCGTCGGCCCTGGCAATCGAGGTTGTCGCTGCCGACGCATTCGCGGATGAACCCGCTCCTACAAGGGACCGTGTCGGCCGAACATGGTTTGAGAACATGACAGCATGCCCACCAAAGAACACCACCCCAGCGACCTGATCCGCGCCCGCGACCTCGAGGGCGTGGACGTGTGGACGCTGCCCAGCTTCGACCCGGAACCGGAGCCTGCGCCCGAGCCAGAGCCGGAACCCGAAGTCATCGCGGAAGAAGTCGAGGAAGTGCCGCTGGAAGAAGTCCAGCCACTGACCCTGGAAGAGCTCGAAGCCATCCGTCAGGAGGCCTACAACGAGGGCTTCGCCACCGGGGAGCGCGAGGGCTTCCACAGCACTCAGCTCAAAGTCCGCCAGGAGGCCGAAGAGGCCCTGAAGGCCAAGCTGGATAGCCTCGAGCGGCTGATGGCCAACCTGATGGAGCCGATCGCCGAGCAGGACACGCAGATCGAGAAAAGCCTGGTGCACCTGATCGCGCACATGAGCCGTCAGGTGATTGGCCGCGAGCTGCGCAACGATTCCAGCCAGATCACTCAGGTGCTGCGCGAAGCGCTCAAGCTGCTGCCCATGGGCGCGGACAATATCCGCATCCACCTCAACCCGCAGGATTTCGAGCTGGCCAAGGCCCTGCGCGAACGCCATGAGGAGAACTGGCGGCTGCTGGAAGACAGCGCGCTGCTACCGGGTGGTTGCCGCATCGAGACGGCCCACAGCCGTATCGATGCCACCATGGAAACGCGTATCGAAAAAGCGGTGGCGCAGCTGTTCGACCAGTTGCACGACCATTCCCTGCACCCGGCGGCGCCAGACATGACGATAGACCTGGACGCGCCGGTCGAGCGTACCGTGGACAGCCCAGATGCGCCTTGAACGCACCAGCTTCGGCAAACGCCTGGGCACTTACGCTGAGGCCATCGAGCTGCCGGCCCAGCCCATCGTCGAAGGCCGCTTGCTGCGTATGGTTGGCCTCACCCTGGAAGCCGAAGGCCTGCGCGCTGCAGTGGGCAGCCGCTGTCTGGTGATCAACGATGACAGTTATCACCCCGTGCAGGTCGAGGCCGAAGTCATGGGCTTTGCCGGGCCCAAGGTGTTTCTGATGCCGGTGGGCAGCATCGTCGGTATCGCGCCGGGGGCCCGGGTCGTGCCGCTGGATGACGGCGGCCGCCTGCCCATGGGCATGAGCATGCTGGGCCGGGTGCTCGACGGCGCCGGCCGTGCGCTGGATGGCAAGGGCGGGATGAAGGCCGAGGACTGGGTGCCGATGGACGGCCCGGTGATCAACCCGCTCAACCGCGACCCTATCAGCAAGCCGTTGGATGTGGGCATTCGCAGTATCAACGGCCTGCTTACCGTCGGCCGTGGCCAGCGGTTAGGCCTGTTCGCCGGTACCGGTGTGGGTAAATCGGTATTGCTGGGCATGATGACCCGCTTCACCGAAGCCGAAATCATCGTGGTCGGCCTGATCGGGGAGCGGGGGCGCGAGGTGAAGGAATTCATCGAGCACATCCTCGGTGAAGAGGGCCTCAAGCGCTCGGTGGTGGTGGCGTCGCCGGCCGACGATGCGCCGCTGATGCGCCTGCGCGCCGCCATGTATTGCACACGCATTGCCGAGTACTTCCGCGACAAAGGCAAGAATGTGCTGTTGCTGATGGACTCGTTGACCCGTTTCGCCCAGGCCCAGCGGGAAATTGCCCTGGCCATCGGCGAGCCGCCAGCCACCCGGGGTTACCCGCCCTCGGTGTTCGCCAAGCTGCCCAAGCTGGTGGAGCGGGCAGGCAATGGCGAACCTGGCGGTGGTTCGATCACTGCGTTCTATACCGTGCTGTCTGAAGGCGACGATCAGCAAGACCCGATCGCCGACTCGGCGCGGGGCGTGCTTGATGGCCACTTTGTGCTGTCGCGTCGGCTGGCTGAGGAAGGCCATTACCCGGCCATCGACATCGAAGCGTCGATCAGCCGGGTCATGCCTCAAGTGGTCGATGCCGACCACTTGCGCCAGGCGCAGAAGTTCAAGCAACTGTGGTCGCGCCTGTCGCAAAGCCGCGACCTGATCAGCGTGGGGGCATACGTGGCCGGCGGTGATCCGGAGACCGACCTGGCCATTGCCTTGCAATCGAAGCTGGTTGAGTTCCTGCGCCAAGGCCTGCGCGAGAATGTGGGCATGGCGCAGAGCCGCGAACAGCTGGGGGCAATTTTCACGCCCCCGGCAGGTTGATAAGCCATGGCGCTGCCCGGGCGTGCCGCGCGCCTGGCGCCGGTGGTGGACATGGCCGAAGAAGCCGAGCGCAAGGCGGCTCAGCGCCTTGGTCATTTCCAGCAGCAGGTGGCCACGGCCCAAGCCAAGCTGGCCGAGCTGGAGCGCTTTCGCGAGGATTACCAGCTGCAGTGGATCAACCGCGGCGGGCAAGGGGTCAATGGCAGCTGGCTGGTCAATTATCAGCGTTTTCTGGGGCAGCTGGAAACGGCCATGACCCAGCAGCGGCAAAGCCTGGTCTGGCACCAGAACAACCTCAATAACGCCCGGGGTACCTGGCAGCAGGCCTATGCCCGGGTGGAAGGTTTGCGCAAGCTGGTACAGCGCTACCAGGACGAGGCCCGGCGCGCTGAAGACAAGCGCGAGCAGCGCTTGCTGGATGAGCTGTCGCAGCGCCTGCCGCGGCAAAACCCTCTATAGGTGTTCGCCGCAGGCCTTGCAGCGGAATAATTGGCCCGAAACAAATGAGAGGTCTTGCCCGCGAAGAGGCCGGTACAGGCCATCAAAGCCATGAGCCTGCATCCGCTTGCCTCCCCCACCATCGCCTGCTAAACCTTAAAGCAGTTGCATCCGCCATCATCGAAGGAATCGCTAGCATGGCAGTCGAGACTGATTTTTCGCAGGACGGGAAAAAACTGACCATCAAGATCAAGGGGCGCTTCGATTTCGGCAAGCATCAGGAGTTTCGCGACGCCTACGAACGCCAGCCCAGGCGGCCGGATTCGGTGGTCGTCGACCTGAAGGACACCACCTACCTCGACAGCTCCGCGCTCGGCATGCTGCTGTTGCTGCGCGACCACGCGGGCGGCGACGAGTCGGATGTGCGGGTGGTGCATGCCAGCTCCGATGTGCGCAAGATTCTCGCTATCTCCAATTTCGAAAAACTCTTCGATATCAGTTGAGCGCCGACATGCCTGCCGAACAGGCGTTAACCGTGCTGGTCGCCGAAGACAGTGCTGTCGATCGCCTTCTGCTTGCGCAGATCGTGCGCCGCCAGGGGCATCAGGTATTCACCGCTGAAAACGGCGAGCAGGCGGTAGCGCTGTACCTCGAGCGGCGCCCGCAACTGGTGCTGCTGGACGCCCTGATGCCGGTCATGGATGGCTTCGAGGCGGCGCGGCAGATCAAGGCATTGGCTGGCGAAGCGCTGGTGCCGATCATTTTTCTGACGTCGCTGAATGAAGAAGAAGGCCTGGTGCGTTGCCTGGAGGCGGGGGGCGATGATTTCATGGCCAAGCCCTACAGCGCGGTGATCCTGGCTGCCAAGATTCGCGCCATGGATCGCCTGCGTCGCTTGCAGGCAACGGTACTGGAACAGCGTGACCAGATCACCCGGCATCACCATCACCTGCTTAACGAGCAGCGGGTCGCCAAGGCGGTGTTCGACAAGGTGGCCCACTCTGGTTGCCTTTCTGCGCCCAACATTCGCTACCTGCAATCGCCTTACGCGCTGTTCAATGGCGACCTGATGCTGGCGGCATTTACCCCGGCCGGCGACATGCGTGTGCTGCTTGGCGATTTCACCGGTCACGGCCTGCCGGCGGCGGTCGGCGCCATGCCGATGGCTGAGGTGTTCTACGGGATGACCGCCAAGGGCTACGGCATGGCGCAGATCCTGCGCGAGATGAATGCCAAGCTCAAGCGCATCCTGCCGGTGGACATGTTCTGCTGTGCGCTGCTGCTCAACCTCAGCATGCAGCGCGGCTCGGTGGAGGTGTGGAATGGCGGTATGCCTGATGGCTATCGCCTGTCGGTGGATGGCCAAGTGCTGTCGGCACTGAGTTCGCGGCACCTGCCGCTGGGCATTCTGGCCGCTGAGCGCTTCGATGACAGCACAGAGGTGTTGCCGCTGGCACCGGGCGAGCGCCTGTTGCTGCTGTCAGACGGTGTGCTCGATACCGCCGACGACCAGGAACGTCTGTTTGGCGTCCAGCGCCTGCGAGCGGTGCTGGCCGACAACCGCGACCCGGTGAAGTTGTTCGATGAGCTGATGCTGGCCCTGGAGCGTTTTGGTGGGCAGCCACGCGATGACATCAGCTTGTGCGACATTCGCATGTTCACTGCCGAGGAGCGGGTGCCGGCACCGATGATCTACTCTGATAGTGGCCGTTCCAGCCCGCTGGACTGGTCGCTGAGCTTCGAGGTGCGGGGCGAAAGCCTCAAGCGCTGCAACCCTGTGCCTTACCTGGTGCAGTTGTTGCAAGAAATTCATGGCCTGCGCGCGCGTACCGGCAACTTGCACAGTGTGCTTAGCGAGTTGTATGCCAATGCGCTGGAGCATGGTGTGCTGGGCTTGGACTCGCAGCTCAAGCGCGATGTGCAAGGCTTTACCGACTATTACCAGGAGCGTGCCCGGCGCCTGGGTTCGCTGACCGAAGGCTTTGTAAGCATCGATTTCAAGGTTGAACCGCATGGCGGCGGTGGGCGTCTGATGATCGAAGTGCGCGACAGCGGTGCCGGCTTCGACGTGCAGCGCGTGCTTGCGCGGCCTTCGCCGGACCAGGGGCTGAGCGGCCGCGGTCTGAATCTGGTGCGGCAGTTGGCCAGTGACGCGCGCTGGAGTGAGGGCGGGCGTTGCGCGCATGTGGAGTTCGTATGGTGAGCCACGGGTTGGCTCGGGCATAATCTGGCTTGATCAAGGAGTGAACAAGTGACTGACATGCATATTGACCACAAGGTACTCAGTGACCTGCGTGAGGTCATGGAAGATGGCTACCTGCAGTTGGTGCAGACTTTTCTGGACGACTCGGAGCGGCGTCTTGGCCAGCTGCACGCGGCCAAAAGCGCCGAGGAGCTTGGCGCGGCAGCCCACAGTTTCAAGGGCAGCAGCAGCAACATGGGCGCGGTGGCCTTGGCCAGCCTGTGCCAGCAGCTCGAAGAGCGCGCACGGCGGCCCCCGTTATATGGAATTGAAGACTTGATCAGCCGCATCGACATGGAATTCGTCGTGGTGCAGCACTTTTACCGTGGTGAGCAGCAACGTATTTCCGCAGGCTGATACGCGAGTTGGCGCGAGTCTTGCCTGTCTCTGCCCCGATGATTTTTGTTTCTGGCGCGGAGACCGCTCGATGCCTGTCGCACCCAACCCTTTGTTGCAAGCCAATGCCATTGCCAAGACCTCGCGTTCGGCCACCGTGCAGGCGGACAAGCCGCTGCAGGCGCTGGGCGACAAGGGCGATGCCTTTGGCCAGGTGATGGCCAAGCAGGGCCGCGACAAGGTTACCGGGCAGGACGACAAGGTCGCTCAAGCCAAGCCCAAGGACAAACCTGATGCGGCAGCCGGCGGCAAGAAAGACCCGGCTGGCAAAGCTGCAGTTGCCGATGACGGCAACAAGTTGCCAGAAGAGGATTCGGCCCAGGCCGATACGGGTGTGCGTGATGCCAGCCTGGTGGCCGGTCAGGTCACTGATGCCCAGCCTGGCGCACAATTGATCCAGGCGCAGGCCGAGGCGGTGGCGCCAGTGCTGCAGGCGGCCACGGCGCAAACCCAGGTCGCCGCGGCACTGCCTGAAGAGCCGTCCGCCGAGGAGGCCTTCGATCCCGATGCTGACCCCCTGGCCAACCTGCCGACCCTGCGCCTGGCGCTGGAGCACAGTGCCCAGGCCAAGGGTGGCACTTCGGCACATGCCCTTGATGCTGCCCAGGCTCAGGGCGAGGAAGGGCAGGCGGCCGTCAATACCTTGGCGAATCTGGTCGAGAATACCGATGGCGAGAGCGGCGAGTCTGGTGGCAAGGCCTTTGGCGCCTTGCTTGAGGACGGCCTGAAAGACACCAAGAGTGCCAGCAGCGACACCCGCATCGATGATTTTGCCAACCGCCTGGCCAGCCTGACCCAGGCGGCCACGGCCAAGACCGCCAATGCCGTGCCGGCCAATGCGAACCCGCTGCATCAGCCATTGCCGATGAACCAGAACGCTTGGGCCGAAGGCCTGGTCAACCGGGTCATGTACCTGTCCAGCCAGAACCTCAAGTCGGCTGATATCCAACTGGAGCCGGCAGAACTCGGTCGCCTCGACATTCGCGTCAATGTTGCGGCGGACCAGGCCACCCAGGTCACCTTCATCAGCGGCCACGCCGGCGTACGTGATGCCCTCGACAGCCAGGTGCACCGCCTGCGCGAACTGTTTGCCCAGCAGGGGTTGGCGCAGCCGGATGTCAACGTGGCTGACCAGTCGCGCGGGCAGCAACAACAGCAGGGGCAGGCGCAGGGCAGCAACCTTTCCGGGGTGGCGGCGCGCCGCTCCGAGCAGGGTGGGGGCGAGGCGGTCGATGGCGTCCGGCCGTTGGAGCAGCAGGTGGTTGTCGGCGACAGTGCGGTCGATTACTACGCCTGATGTCTGGTGCATGGCTTTGTTTTTGGGGGGCTGTGAGATCGAGCGCCGCCCGCGCGGCGCATCGCGAGCAAGCTCGCTCCTACATTTGTTTCGGGCCAGTTACGCCAGTGCCAACGCGCGCGACCGCTTTGTGTGTGCGACACGATATCGCGCCATGCGCCAAGGGCCCGCGCGCAAATCCTTAGGAATAATTGGCCCGAAATAAATGTAGGAGCGAGCTTGCTCGCGATGCGCCGCGCGGACGGCGCTCGATCTCACAGACGTAAAATCCCTCAAGCCGAATTCTGGCATAACACTTGCTCAAGCCAAGCCATTCTCCTTTGAACCCCCGATGGACGACGGATTATTGGCATGGCGAAGAGCGAAGCAGTCAAAGACCCCGCCACTAAAGGCAAACTCAAGCTGATCCTGCTGGCTGTCGTCGGCCTGTTGCTGGCGATCGGCCTTTCGGTGGGCGCTACCTGGTTCATCATGCACAAGAGCGAGCCCGCTCCGGCCGCCGAGGCCGCGGCCAGCAACGTCAAGCCAGCGGCGATCTACGAGGCGCTGACCCCGGCCTTCGTGGTCAACTTCAACCAGAACGGCCGCCAGCGCTACATGCAGCTGAGCATCACCCTGCAGGCGCGTAACCAGGCCGACCTGGATGCCCTCAAGGTGCACATGCCGGTGATCCGCAACAACCTGGTGATGATGTTCTCCGGGCAAGGGTTCGACACCCTCGCCAGCAGCCCGGTAGGGCAGGAGATGCTGCGTCAGAAGGCCACTGCGGTGGTCCAGGAAGTGGCGCAGAAGGAAGTCGGCAAGCCGGTCATCGACCAGTTGCTGTTCACCAATTTCGTATTGCAGTAGGAGTCCGCAATGGCCGTACAGGACCTGCTGTCCCAGGATGAAATCGATGCCCTGTTGCACGGTGTCGACGACGGGCTGGTGCAGACCGAGAGTGCATCCGAGCCTGGCAGTATCAAAAGCTACGACCTGACCAGTCAGGACCGTATCGTGCGGGGTCGCATGCCGACCCTGGAAATGATCAACGAGCGCTTCGCCCGCTATACCCGTATCAGCATGTTCAACCTGCTGCGCCGCTCCGCTGACGTGGCCGTGGGTGGCGTGCAGGTCATGAAGTTCGGCGAATACGTGCACTCGCTGTACGTGCCCACCAGCCTCAACCTGGTCAAGATCAAGCCGCTGCGTGGCACTTCGCTGTTCATCCTCGACGCCAAGCTGGTGTTCAAGCTGGTGGACAACTTCTTTGGCGGTGATGGCCGCCACGCCAAGATCGAAGGGCGCGAGTTCACCCCCACCGAACTGCGTGTGGTGCGCATGGTGCTGGACCAGTGTTTCGTCGACCTCAAGGAAGCCTGGCAGGCGATCATGCCGGTCAGCTTCGAGTACATGAACTCCGAGGTCAACCCGGCCATGGCCAACATTGTCGGCCCCAGCGAGGCGGTGGTGGTGTCCACCTTCCACATCGAACTGGACGGCGGCGGCGGCGATCTGCACGTGACCATGCCGTACTCGATGATCGAGCCGGTGCGGGAAATGCTCGACGCCGGTTTCCAGTCGGACCTGGACGACCAGGACGAGCGCTGGGTCAAGGCCCTGCGCGAGGACGTGCTGGACGTGGCCGTGCCAATGACCGCCACGGTCGCCCGACGCCAGCTGAAGCTGCGCGACATCCTGCACATGCAGCCGGGTGACGTGATCCCGGTGGAGCTGCCCGAGCACCTGGTGCTGCGCGCTAACGGGGTGCCAGCGTTCAAGGCGCGGCTGGGCTCGCACAAGGGCAACCTGGCCCTGCAGATCATCGACCCGATCGAACGCCGCTGACGGTGTGCCGGTCGCTTACAACGAATTGAATGCCTGTCGAGGAAATCATGGCTAACGAAAACGAGATCACCTCCCCAGAGGACCAGGCACTGGCCGATGAGTGGGCCGCAGCGTTGGAAGAAACCGGTTCTGCCGGCCAGGCCGACATCGATGCACTGCTGGGCGGGGACACCGGCAGCAGCAGCGGCCCGGGCCGCCTGCCGATGGAAGAATTCGCCAGCTCGCCGAAGCCGAATGAAAATGTCAGCCTCGAAGGCCCGAACCTGGACGTGATCCTGGACATCCCGGTGAACATTTCCATGGAAGTGGGCAGCACCGAGATCAACATCCGCAACCTGCTGCAGCTCAACCAGGGCTCGGTGATCGAGCTCGACCGCCTGGCCGGCGAGCCGCTCGACGTGCTGGTCAACGGCACGCTGATCGCCCATGGCGAAGTGGTCGTGGTCAACGAAAAGTTCGGCATCCGCCTGACCGACGTGATCAGCCCCAGCGAACGTATCAAGAAGCTGCGCTGAGTGAAGGGCACGATGCGCGCCATCGCTGCGGCAGCGGTGCTGTTCGCCAGCCAGGCCTGCCTGGCTGCGGCCACGCCAGCAGCCACCCCGGCGGCTCAACCTGGCAGTCTTGGCGGGCAGCTGGCGCAGATGGTCTTGGGCCTGCTGCTGGTGGTGGGCCTGATCTTCTTTCTGGCCTGGCTGCTGCGGCGCCTGCAGAGCACCGCAGTGAAGGGTGGGCAGGTGATCGAGATTGTCGGCAGCCGTGCCATCGGCCCGCGTGACCGCCTGCTGCTGGTGCAGGTGGGCAAGGAGCAGATCCTGATCGGCCATACCCCCGGCACCATCGAGGCCCTGCACGTACTGGCCGAACCCGTGGAAGTGCCGGCAAGCGCCCGTCAGGCGACGCCGGAGTTTGCCCAGCGGCTGATGGAGCTGATGGGCAAGGACCCTAAGGACAACAAGTGATGAGCGGCGCGCTGCGTACGTTGTTGACTCTGGCGCTGCTGCTGGCTGCGCCGCTGGCCCTGGCCGCCGACCCGCTGTCGATCCCGGCCATCACCCTGTCCAACACCCCGGACGGGCAACAGGAATATTCGGTCAGCCTGCAAATCCTGCTGATCATGACCGCGCTGAGCTTCATCCCGGCGTTCGTCATCCTGATGACCAGCTTTACCCGCATCATCATCGTGTTCTCGATCCTGCGCCAGGCGCTGGGCCTGCAGCAGACGCCGTCCAACCAGTTGCTGACCGGCATGGCGCTGTTTCTGACCATGTTCATCATGGCGCCGGTGTTCGATCGGGTGAACCAGGACGCGCTGCAGCCGTACCTGAAGGAGCAGATGACTGCCCAGCAGGCGATCGACAAGGCCCAGGGCCCGCTCAAGGACTTCATGCTGGCGCAAACCCGGCAGAGCGACCTTGACCTGTTCATGCGCCTGTCCAAGCGCACCGACATCGCCGGCCCCGACCAGGTGCCGCTGACGATCCTGGTGCCGGCGTTCGTCACTTCCGAGCTGAAGACGGCGTTCCAGATCGGTTTCATGATCTTCATCCCGTTCCTGATCATCGACATGGTCGTGGCCAGTGTGCTGATGGCCATGGGTATGATGATGCTGTCGCCGCTGATCATCTCGCTGCCGTTCAAGATCATGCTGTTCGTGCTGGTCGACGGCTGGGCGCTGATCATGGGCACCCTGGCCAGCAGTTTCGGCGGCGTCTGACGCCGTCAAGGAGAGCCGCCGATGACACCTGAAGTCGCTGTCGACCTGTTTCGTGATGCCCTGTGGCTGACCACCCTCATGGTCGCCGTGCTGGTGGTGCCGAGCCTGTTGGTGGGCCTGGTGGTGGCGATGTTCCAGGCTGCCACGCAGATCAACGAACAGACCTTGAGCTTTTTGCCGCGCCTGCTGGTGATGCTGATCACGCTGATCATTGCCGGGCCGTGGCTGGTGCAGAAGTTCATGGAGTACATCACCACGCTCTACACCAACATCCCGCAGCTCATAGGTTGATGCGGCGATGCTGGAACTGACCGACACGCAGATCGGCACCTGGGTCGCCACCTTCATCCTGCCGTTGTTCAGGGTGACCGCGGTGCTGATGACCATGCCGATTTTCGGTACCCGCATGTTGCCAGCGCGGATTCGCCTGTACGTAGCGGTGGCGGTGACCGTTGTGATCGTGCCGGCATTGCCGCCGCTGCCCGAGTTCGACCCGTTGAGCCTGCGCGGTATGCTGCTGTGCGCCGAGCAGATCATCGTCGGTGCGCTGTTTGGCCTGGCCTTGCAGTTGCTGTTTCAGGCTTTCGTGGTTGCCGGGCAAATCGTCGCGGTACAGATGGGGATGGCGTTCGCCTCGATGGTCGACCCCGCCAACGGGGTCAACGTCACGGTAATCAGCCAGTTCATGACCATGCTGGTGAGTGTGTTGTTCCTGTTGATGAACGGCCACCTGGTGGTGTTCGAGGTACTGACCGAAAGTTTTACCACCTTGCCGGTGGGGAGTGCGCTGGTGGTCAATCACTTCTGGGAGCTGGCCGGGCGCATGGGCTGGGTGTTCGGTGCCGGCCTGCTGTTGATTCTGCCGGTGATCGCTGCGCTGCTGGTGGTGAACATTGCCTTTGGCGTAATGACCCGCGCCGCGCCGCAGCTGAACATTTTCTCCATCGGCTTCCCGCTGACCTTGGTCATGGGCATGTTCATCTTCTGGGTCGGCCTGGCCGATGTCCTGTCCCACTATCAGGCATTGGCCAGCGAAACGCTGCAATGGCTGCGTGAGCTGGCGAGGGTACGCTGAGCATGGCAGAAAGCGAGAGCGGTCAGGACAAGACAGAAGACCCCACCGAAAAGCGCAAGCGCGACGCCCGCGAGAAGGGCGAGGTCGCCCGCTCCAAGGAGCTGAACACGGTGGCGGTGACCCTGGCGGGTGCCGGTGGCCTGCTGGCGTTCGGCGGCCACGTGGCCGAGACATTGCTTGCGTTGATGCGCATGAACTTCAGTTTGACCCGCGACATCATCGTCGATGAACGGGCCATGGGTGCCTTCCTGCTGGCCTCGGGCAAGATGGCCATATGGGCGGTGCAGCCGGTGCTGATCCTGCTGTTCGTGGTTTCCTTCGTGGCGCCCATCGCGCTTAGCGGCTTCCTGTTCTCGGGCAGCTTGCTGCAGCCAAAATTCAGCCGCATGAACCCGCTGTCGGGGATCAAGCGCATGTTCTCGATGCAGGCCCTGACTGAATTGCTCAAGGCGCTGGCCAAGTTCTTCGTGATTCTGGTGGTGGCGGTGGTGGTGCTCTCCGGTGACCGCCAGGCCTTGCTGTCGATTGCCAATGAGCCGCTGGAGCAGGCGATCATCCATAGCTTGCAGGTGGTGGGCTGGAGTGCCTTGTGGATGTCAGCCGGGCTGTTGCTGATTGCCGCGGCAGATGTGCCGTTCCAGCTGTACCAGACGCACAAGAAAATGAAGATGACCAAGCAGGAAGTGCGCGACGAGTACAAGGACAGCGAGGGCAAACCCGAAGTCAAGCAACGTATTCGCCAACTGCAGCGCGAGGTGTCGCAGCGGCGCATGATGGCGGCGGTACCGGATGCAGACGTGATCATCACCAACCCGACGCATTATGCGGTGGCTTTGCAATACGACCCGGAGAAAGGCGGTGCGGCGCCGTTGCTGCTGGCCAAGGGTAGCGATTTCATGGCATTGAAGATTCGTGAAATTGGCGTGGAGCACAACATCCAGATCCTCGAATCGCCGGCGCTGGCGCGGGCGATCTATTACTCCACCGAACTTGAGCAGGAGATCCCGGCGGGGCTGTACCTGGCGGTGGCGCAGGTGCTGGCGTATGTGTTCCAGATTCGCCAATACCGCGCCGGCAAGGGCAAGCGCCCAGAGCCGCTGAAGGACGACCTGCCGATCCCGCCGGACCTGCGCCGCGACAGTTGATCTGTTCGGCGATAGGTTTGCGTTGCCTGTGAGATCGAGCGCCGCCCGCGCGGCGCATCGCGAGCAAGCTCGCTCCTACATTTGTTTCGGGCCAGTCCCTCCTGTGCCCGGCGCGCGCGACCGCCTTGCTTGTACGGCGCAATATCGAGGTGTACGCGAAGGCGGTCGCGCGTAAATCCCGCAGGAATAACTGGCCCGAAACAAATGTAGGAGCGAGCTTGCTCGCGATGCGCCGCGCGGGCGGCGCTCGATCTCACAGGCGACAAAAACCTCACGGCGAACACCCCGATTCACAGCAGATCACAAAGTTGGAAGGCTTCTTGCAAAGCCACGC